>PLST01000112.1:0-864 GCA_003164255.1 Acidobacteriaceae bacterium
TGACCGTCAGCCAGATGGTCGACTACCTCCACCGCCGGCTGCTGATCGAGGACAATCCGGTCATGTTCACCGCCATTCTCGGCGACACTCCCTCGCACCGCATCGTAACAGCCGCATTCCTGGCTCTCCTCGAAATGGTGCGGGTGGGAGCCATCCTGTTGCGCCAGGAGCGCATCGACGGCGATATCCGCATCAAGAAGACCGCAGATTTCGAGCAGGTCATGAGCCAATCCATTGCAATCGACGAACTGTGGACCTGAGCGCGCAGCCGCGCGACGGATCCTGTATCCCTACGCGCCTGCACGCTGGAGTCCACTATGCCTCCCATCATTCAGTCCTTCACTGCCAAGCACGCCTTTCTCAGCCCGCTCTTCCGGTCCGGGTTTTATTACGACGGGGACCAATACAACTCCCCAGCCGCAGCGTTTGAAGCAGCCAAGACACTCCGCCGGGAAGACCGCGTGTCCTTTGTGGGTTGGAACTGCAAGCCCTGGAACGCCAGGAAATTGGGCAAGAATACTCCGAAGAGCTGGATGCGGCCCGATTGGGACGCCGCCCAGTTCGATGTCATGATGGAAATCCAGCGCTCAAAGTTCTCGTGGCCGATCCTGCGCGAGAAGTTGCTGGCCACCGATGACGCCCAACTCCTCCATGGCAATGCCTTCCACGACAACGTCTGGGGAATCTGCCTGTGCCAGTCGCTTCCGGCCGGTAAACAGAAGTACGGGGTTAGTTCTCGCTGCACTGGAGACGGCGGCAACAGGCTTGGCCTGATCCTCATGCAGGTGCGCCAGGAGATTCACGCCGGCCTCCACCTTTCCCCAATCGTACCCAGGTGCGCTCCCGACACAACCGATGTTCCCT
>PLST01000112.1:869-1137 GCA_003164255.1 Acidobacteriaceae bacterium
GCGCCTTCGCGCCGGCAGCGCCCTCCCCAAACGCGTCCACGAGGAACGATTCAACATGATCGTGAGCTTGAAGTGTGTCTTTGGCCAGACGCTGCATTTACGTCTGGCGGAACGCTTTGGCAAAGCCGTCGAAATTGAGGCGCTGGAGTTCGTCAACGCCGCCCCGATCGAGTGGCGACTGATATCCGGAAACGGTGCTGGGATCGCAATGACCCAATGGTTCGCCGGCGTCCCGAAGCGCAAAACCCTTGCTTTCCACGATCTCCAG
>PLST01000112.1:1193-2532 GCA_003164255.1 Acidobacteriaceae bacterium
GGTTCTATAGGGGTTCCGCTAACCAAGAGCGGGGCCTCGCACAAACACATCTCCAAGGGAGACATCCATGTCCAAATCCAAGTCTAAGAAGAAGCGAACAACTATCGGGTGCCCTCACTGCGGGAACTCCAGCGGCTTTGGAGAAGCAAACATCGTCAACGCGACGGCTGATGTTCTGAGCTTCGATGAAGACGGCGAGCCTGTGTATGCAGGCGACACCGAAATCGAGTGGGATTCCCAGAAGCTGAATCCACACGACCCTCTCCCGTACCGGTGCGACAGTTGCGGCGAATGCTTTGCCAAACCAGTTCCCGTGGCTGGCTGCCGACGCCGCAAGCAAGCAGCGTGATTCAAGGTGAGCCCCTGTAGCTGGCCTGTTAGACGTCCTCCGCCGGCGAACTCGAAAAGAAGCACAATCACAAGGCCGCTCACAGGCGAGCCAAAACCGAGGCACGTATGACGATGATCGTAGTCAATTTGGAGATCGACTGGGAACTGCTGAGGCGGCAAAANNGGGACTCCGCACTGGAACGGTGGTCAGCGCCGAACAGGAAGACGCAGCTGAAGGACTCTTGAACCTGCTCGACAAAATCCAGGACCAAGCTGCGGATTCAGGCGAGGTAACGGACGAAGAGGTCTTTGGCGAGTCTGAAGATTTGGGTTCACCCAGCTCAGTTGGCAAGCTTGATGCGTTTTGGTATCGGGTCAATTTCGCCTGCGCTGTTATCGCGCGCAACGGNNTCATTCCCCGCTATCTTGGGCCTCGTGCGATTGAGAGCTACGAAGCCACCAAACACATGAACCGCAAGGAGTTGGAGCAGTACGCTGCGCGTTTGCGGGAAGCCGCGATCCGTGAACGGGATGCCTGGTGGGCTGCCGAGCGCGCTGCCGGCAGGTTGGCGCCTTTAACCAATGAACAGGCCTGCACGAACGTGGCCGCCTAAGGAATTATTCAAGAATGACTCAGCCCACGGTCCACGGTCCGAAGCTATCCGACGTCTACACCTCGGGGCAAATCGAGGCTCTTCGCGGCGAGATGGTGCCATGTCCCCAGGCCACGCCGGTGAGGTTTCAACACAACGGCCAAACCCTCTTTCTGTTGTCGGGCAACTTGCAGCCCAAAGGCATCAACGTCATCCACCAGAACTTCTACTGGAACTTCGCCAGAGCGACGGCAGAGAAGATCGCTGCCGCCCTGAATGTCAAAACAATCTTCTCCGAGTAAGGAGTTGCGTAATGGATACCACAGCAGTCTATGCCGAACGCCGAAGATTCTTGAGTGAGGAGTTGCTGCTCGCGAAGGAAGAGAATCTTTACGAGAACGGATATGTCCTCCCGG
>PLST01000525.1 GCA_003164255.1 Acidobacteriaceae bacterium
TGATGGAAATCTGCCACAGCCCGGAGCTTATTCTGCGGGCGTATGAAGCTCTGGTTTCTGAGGCTGAAAAGTCGACCAGCTTTGCCGCATTGCTCGCAGCGCGCGCGAAACGAAACGCCCGACTGCGAGCCAAATGGTTCTCCGCGCCGATCTCTCCGCAACTTTCAAACCGCCAATTCGAAGCGCTCCGCGCGACGATTCTGCGTTTTGGGGTAACCATTGCAACGTGTCAATCCACTCAGGAGGCGCAATGGTCATGAAGGCGATGACGGTTGCCGGAGTCATGAGCGGGACTTCCGCTGATGGAATTGATGTAGCAGTGGTGCGCATCGTCGCGGGCAAGGGCGAGACCGGCATCGCGAGGCCGAAATTGACTCTGCTGGCCCACAAGGGCTTCGCCTTCCCGGCCGCGCTGCGCAAGGCGGTCCTGGCCGCAATGAATGCAAGGTCAGCATCGACCGCGGAGTTGGCAAGGCTCAACTGGCGGCTGGGGATCGCCTATGCAGATGCCGTCGAATCAACCATCAAAAGCCAAAAGAAAAAACTGGGCCCGGCAGGGCTTGATCTGATCGGCTGCCACGGTCAAACGCTATTTCACCAGGCACGCCGGGCGGCGTATGCGGGAAAACGCCTTGCGTGTACATGGCAGGCAGGAGAGCCGGCTCTCATCGCCGCCAGGCTCGGTGTGCCGGTGGTCTCCAACTTCCGCCCGGCCGATATGGCCGCAGGCGGTCAAGGCGCGCCTCTGGTTTCCCTGCTCGACTACGTTCTGTTTGCCGATGCACGGTGTGGACGCGTTTTACAGAACATTGGCGGCATCGCCAACTTAACCGCCATTCCCGCAGCAGCAACAGCAGAGCAAGTGATCGCGTTCGATACTGGCCCCGGCAACATGGTGATCGATGCATTGGTCCAGCAGTTGTTTGGAAAACCATTTGACCGCAACGGAGCAATTGCCAAAGGCGGATCGGTGCTCGCTCCTGTTCTCGCCGCCGCAATGAGAAATTCGTATTTCCGCTTGCAGCCACCGCGCACGGCGGGTCGCGAACAGTTTGGCAGCGAGTATGCATCTAAATTTCTTGCGGCTTGCCGGCGACATAGCCGCAAACCCGCCGACGCAATCGCCACAGCCACAGCCCTTACAGCCGCGACCATCGCTCAAAGCTACGAGCGCTATGCCTTGCCGCAAATGAAAGGCCGCGCCGTCGACTACGTCGTCTCAGGCGGAGGCGCAAAGAATGCTTCTTTGATGTCAATGTTGGTTGAGTCGCTCGAACCACTCGGATGCAAAGTGGTAGCGAGCGGGAATTTCGGCCTCCCTGTGGAAGCAAAGGAAGCAGCAGCTTTTGCGCTGCTGGCCTGGCAAACATGGCACCATCTGCCCGGCAACCTTCCCTCGGCTACAGGGGCCAGGCGGCCCATGATCCTGGGCCAGGTGACCTATGCGTAGAGTTCTTCTCCTGGCCGCCATACTGGCCCTGGCTGGCTGCCATTCCTCTTCGCGCGATCCACAGACAGTCGTCTTCCTCATCGAGAGCAGCCCGACAAATCTCGATCCGCGCGTCGGGACAGACGCACAGTCTGAGCGAATTGATGCGCTTCTCTTCGATGGATTGGTCGATCACGATGCCACCTTCCAATTCACTCCCGCATTGGCCGTCAGTTGGAACCAAGCCGATCCAGTCACCCTCATCTTTCACCTGCGCGACGGAGTGCAGTTCCACGATGGGCGTCCGCTCACAGCCAGTGATGTTGTATGGACGATGGACTCAATTTTGAAGGGCGTGGTGATCTCGCCAAAGGCTGCCGCCTACGCCTCGGTCGAATCTGTTGAAGCGCTGGATCCGCACACGGTCGCATTTCATCTCAAGCATCCTGACAATTTCTTGCTTCGAAATCTCTCCACGGGCGCCATTGGAATTGTTCCCGCGGGAAGTGGCCGCGAATTCTGGAGAAATCCGGTAGGCACAGGGCCATTCCGGTTTGTGTCGCAGCAGATCGACCAGGATGTCGTAGTGGAACGCAATCCGTCCAGTTGGTCGGTTGTGCCCAAGCTGCAGAGCGTACGCTTCGCCATAGTTCCCGACGCTATCACGGCG
Source organism: Acidobacteriaceae bacterium (assembly GCA_003164255.1). Lineage (GTDB taxonomy): Bacteria > Acidobacteriota > Terriglobia > Terriglobales > Acidobacteriaceae > Telmatobacter. The sequence continues at coordinate 2,100 of PLST01000525.1, forward strand.
TCGCTTGAGCTTGAAAAGGGCTCTGGCGATTTGGCCGTCAATTCCCTGCCCACCGATACGCTGGCAACTCTCGCCACGCGGCCTGACCTTCAAATCGAAGAAACGGGCGGAACAGAAGTCCAGTATCTTGGCTTCAATTTGCGCGATCCTTTGCTTGCTGATGTCCGTGTACGCCAGGCCATTGCCTGCGCCATTAACCGCGATCTCATCATGAAGTCCTTGATCAGAGGGCATGCGCAGCCATCAGTCAGCCTGCTGCCTCAAAGTCACTGGGCGTGGTCTGGCGATGTGATCAGGTACAACTACGACCAGGCCCGCGCGGAGCAATTGCTCGATGCCTCAGGGCATCCACGCGGCAGTAACAGAATTCGTTTTCACGTCACAATGAAGACAAGCACGGACGAAGGAACCCGGCTACTGGCCGCTGTTCTGCAACAGCAATTGGCACAAGTCGGCATTGCCCTCGATTTGCGCAGCTATGAATTCGCAACCTTCTACTCGGATGTGACACGCGGCGCGTTTCAGATGTATTCGTTGCGCTGGATTGGAGGAAACGAACAGCCGGACATCTTCAGCTACGCTTTCCTTACGGCCAACTTCTCTCCAAAGGGCGCCAATCGCAGCCACTACTCTAACGCCGAGCTCGATTCAGTGCTGGCTGATGCAACTGAAAACACCGACCTCTCCAAGCGACGTGCCGATTACGCGGAGGCGCAGCAGATTCTGGCCCGCGATCTGCCCGCATTCAACCTTTGGTACCTCAATACGATCGTCGTGCACAACCGCCGGCTGACCCATGTCATTCCAGCGCCCTCTGGCAGCTATGCATTTCTTGAAACTGCCGAGCTTGCCCGGAATTGAACAGTCGATCGATCATCGAAGAAAATACCTCATATCTCGAATCAAAATATAGAGCAATCCAGACCAGCTATCCGTCAAAGTGCGCCTTTACAATATAGGTTCTTATTGAGATTTTACGGTCTATAAGCTCAAGATAAACAACTTCTTATCCCCGCCCCGCCGAGTCTTTACTCAATCGCGCCACACTATGGAACCTTTTCTCAACCTTTTCAGGCATTGAATCGTCTAGAGCAATAGAAGAGTTGTCCTTCCCGATCCCGGCAAAACGATCTGCATTGTGGAGAACCGATTTATGAAGAGCAAGATGAAAGTGCGTGTTCCGGCCCTGATGATCGCCGCGATTTTGAGCGCATGGATGTTGGCCGGCGCACAGCAGCCTGCCTCGCGATTTACCGGCACCATCACGGCCGTCAGCGGAACTACTTTGACGGTAAAGACAGACGCCGGCGAGGCCCACCAAGTCGAGGTTCCCGAGACCGCCATTCTCAAGCAGGTTGAGCCGGGCGCAAAGGATTTGAGCGCGGCTCAAACGGTCGTCTTGAGCAGCCTGGCGACCGGCGATCGGGTGCTGGTTCGGCTTGACCCAAACGCTCCCGCGGGATCCTCCGTGGCGCTGCAAATTATTACACTAAAACAGGCAGCCCTTGCGAAAGAGCAGGAGCAGGAGCGGGAAGACTGGCAGCAGCACGGCGTCGGTGGACTTGTGAAGAGCGTAGACGCTGCATCTGGTGTCATCCTATTAACCACCGGGGCAGGTGCGACTGCCAGGACCATTGCGATCCATACCGACAAATCAACCATCCTCAAGCGCTACGCACCCGCGTCAGTCCGCTACGATCTGGCGCAGGTCGCGCCCATTGATGCGATTCACGCAGGCGACCAATTACGCGCCCGCGGGCCGAAGGACGCAGCTGGAACGTCCATCACCGCAGAGGAAGTCGTCTCAGGAAGTTTTCGGAATATCTCGGGAACCATCACGTCGACCGATGCAGCAAGTTCGACACTCGTCGTCAAGGACCTGGCTTCGAAGAAGCAGGTTTCAATTCACGTCGCGCCTGATACGCAGCTGCGCCAGTTGCCTGAACGCATGGCAACAATCCTTGCGGCCGTGTTAAACGG
>PLST01000274.1:0-9092 GCA_003164255.1 Acidobacteriaceae bacterium
GCGGCCAGGGGCGACTCTGAGATCACGTCCTTCAACTCCCGGCCTAAGAGGGATGAGGCACCGGCAATAGCAATCTTGTACACAGGCATCCTTCAACTTACAGATATCGCAGCGAGTCTCTCTTCTCAGTGTCTTCTTCAGCGGGGACGGCTTGGTTTGCCAATGGCCTTCTGCGCCGGCGCGACCATGAGTAGGCCGCCCGCGCCCAGATGCCCGAGAACGTGTAGATGATCGCGATCATAAACAGCACCACGTTCGAGTAGCGCACCGCCAGGTAGATAAAGATGGCCACCAGCACCAGCATCTGGAAGGGATGACTCTTGGAGAAGTTGATCTCCTTGCCCGACCAGAATCGCCATGTGCTCACCATCAGAAAACCAGCCAGCGCGACCAGGCACAGCCAGGGAATCGAGACCCACCACCACTCAACCGGAATGCCGTAGCAGAGATGGATAGTGGAGGCCAGGAGCCCCGCAGCCGCCGGAATCGGCATGCCCACAAAGTACTTTCGCCCCGGCCGCCCCGGATTGCGCGGTTCGGGATCGTGCGAGATATTGAATCGCGCCAGGCGCGAAGCGCCACTCAACAGAAATAGAAAACACGTGAACGCGCCGGCCTGCAATAGGTGGAACCGCAACTGCGTATTGATCGACTCCGGCAGAAAATGAAATCCCCAAACGAAGGCCAGAATGCTGGGCGCAACGCCGAAGGTAATCACGTCAGCCAGCGAATCCAGCTCCCGGCCAAAATCGCTGCAGGTATTGGTCAGGCGCGCAATGCGTCCGTCCAGAGCGTCAAATGGGATGGCAAACAGGATGGCGATGGCCGCCAGATCGAGATGCGACTGCGCATTGCCGGTAGCGGCCTCGATCGACTGCGTAATCGAAAAGAACCCGGCCCCGATGTTGACTGAAGTGAACAGCGAAGGCAGCAGGAACATGCCGCGCTGCAGGCGGGCGCGCCTGGCTTGCTCACGGGCCGGATCGTGCAATGTCTGGTGAAGGTTCAACGGCCCTCTCCCCCGGGCATAGCCGCCAGCACGCTTGCGCCGCCTTTGACCCGCTCACGCACCTTTACGCGGAATTCCGCCTCCGCTGGGAGAATCACGTCCACGCGCGATCCAAACTTGATCAGGCCCATCCGCTGGCCACGCTCCAGAGTGTCGCCCTCGCCCACGTTACATACGATGCGCCGCGCAATCAGCCCGGCAATTTGCTTGAAGGTTACTTCAATACCCTCTCCGCGCACGGTCACGGCATTCTGCTCGTTTTGCTCGGCCGAGGCGGGATTCATCGCATTCAGATATAGGCCTTTTTGATAGTGCACACGACGGACGACGCCGCCGATGGGCGTGCGGTTCACATGTACATCAAAAACGTTGAGGAAGATGCTGATGCGCTTTCGTTTGCCTTCAGGAGTGTTGATCTCGACGGTTTCGGTCACCAGGCCGTCTCCCGGAGAGACGATCAGACCCTCGCCGGAGGGGATGACCCTCTGGGGATCGCGGAAAAACCACAAAAAGAACAGCGCCAGCAGCACTGGAGCGATGGCCCACTCCCAGGTGCCCGTAAACCACGCCAGCACAACCGCCACCACCAAAAGGCTCAAACCGTAGATGTAACCGTCACGAACCATAGTCCTGAACGATTATACGGTTATCTGCCGCAGAGAGAGCGGCGAGGGTTCGGTAGGGGCAGATTTTACGGTGAGACAGGGGGCGCACTCAACCCAAAGCCTCACTCTCAGGGCCCATCGCTGCCAAATTGCCGGCAAAAGCCAGCTGCCTTCGCGGTTACGCTACCGCCGGCGCGCGCCGCTCGAGCGCGAAGATCAGGTCCTTCGCGTGGAGCTTGAGCTTCTTGAGGCGAACTTCTTCGAGTTGTTCATCCTCGCTGAGATAGGGCTTTTGAAGCAATTCTTCCAACCGCTGAGCGTAGCGACGGTGTTCTGCATGCAGGCGATCAATCTCTCCACTCAGCGTCGGATCCTGTACTTCGTCCATCAAGCACCTCCGATTGTTTCCGATTGTTAAAGAACACTTACATATATCGCCGTAACCACGCAAGTCGCAAGCAAGAAAATCAACGAAAGTAACCTGGCCCTGTGAATTTCGGACCGAAAAAGCATCAAGCGTGACGGTAATCACAATTGTGCGTCCTACTTAGAGACAGTTGGCAACAGCGATGAGGTTCTTGGCGGCTTGATTCGGCTTCCGGTGGGTGCGTCACCCCAGCGCCAGGCTCATCAGCACCGCATCTTCTTCCGGCTCAGCATAGTACCGTGGCCGCATTCCGGCCTCATGCCAGCCCATCGACCGGTAGAACCCCAGCGCCCTCTCGTTCGAGGCGCGAACCTCCAGCAGGGCCTCGCTCACCGCCGCTGCACTCAGCTCCTCCGCCATCGCAGTCATCAACTGCCTGCCGATCCCGTGCCGCTGCTCCGCTGCTGCAATCACAATCGTCTCCAACTCCGCCTGCGGCGGTACCAGGCTCGCAATCGCAAATCCCACCACCAGGCCGCTTTTTGCCTCTCCCTCAGCGGTAGTCGAGCGCTCGGTCTCGACGAAATCCGGCGCCTTCCAGTCCACCACCAGGGGCGCGTGCCCTTCGCCGGAGTCCTCGACCACCAGCGCAATTCTGCGCGGCATCGCGTCTTTTTTAAGCGCGGACAAATAAGCTGCCTTGGTCCACTTCGGCGCCTGCGTGCGACTCCACGCAATCATGAAGACTCGATCGATATCGGAAACGTTCATGCGCCGAACTCGAATCTCAAGCGCGCCGGCCTTCATGCCCGTGACCTTCCCGCCGCAGCCGCCTCGCCAAAGATCTCCGCATCCGAGCGGCGCAGATAGTGCCCATCCAGCAGCGCCAGGTCAACCTGTCCTCCTGCCACCAGCCGCGCCTCGCCTATCCGCAGCGTATCGGCAGCCGTCGGAGCCTCTGTTCTGACCAATTGCGTGCCCGGCCAGGCGGTGGCCAGGAGCGCCGCCGCGGCCTCGTCGCAAACGGCGACGCGCAGCGGCACTCGATCGATGGAGGCGAGTTCGCGCGCTCCCGCAAGCAGTTCTCTCGGTGCGCTTCCGGGCTCCTCGGTCCGAAGAAAAATCTCGCCACGGTGGGCATCCAGAGCGCACGAAGGAACCCCGGACTTGCGCGACAACACCAGCAGCCTCGAAATGGCAACGACAGGAATCTGCGTCGGCTCGGCCAGCCCCTTGACGGCGCTCAGGCCTACGCGCACGCCGGTAAAACTGCCGGGACCATTCACCACGACAATGCCGCCAAGATCATTCAGCACGATTTGATTGCGATCGAGCAATTCGGCGACCGCGGTCACCAGCGTGGCTGAATAGGTGCGTCCTTCCAGCTCCTTCTGGCCGAGGAGATCAAGGTCGCGCCCCGCAAGCCGGCCCAGCGCAACCGAGCCGGTGGGACCGCAGGTATCGATTGCCAGAATCGGACCGAAAAACGCGCCACCTTCAGCCATTGCACACCACTAAACAGCTTTCAGGGCCTGTTCCAAGTCGGCAATCAGGTCTTCCTTGTCCTCGATGCCGATCGAAAGCCGGATGCGCCCTTCGTTAATCCCCATCGAATCACGAAACTCCTGGCTCACCGACCCATGCGTTGTGGTTGCCGAGTGCGAGGCCAGCGACTCCACACCACCCAGCGACTCCGCGTTCAGGAAGATCTTGATGGCCGCGAGGAAACGGCCAGCTTCTTCCCGCGACTTGAGCTCGAAGCTCATCATCGAGCCAAAACCTTTTTGCTGCTTCACCGCAAGATCGTATTGCGGATGGCTCTTGAGGCCGGGATAAGCCAGCTTGCTGACCTTGGGATGCGTCGACAGGTACTCGGCCACCGCGCGCCCGTTCTCTTCGTGCTGCCTGATGCGCAGCGGCAGCGTCTTGATGCCGCGCAACACCAGGAAGCATTCAAACGGAGACATCACGCCACCCGCTGCCTTCTGCACCAGCAGGAACCGCTCCTTGTGCTCTGGCTTTGAGCCGATCAACGCTCCGCCCAGCCCATCGGAGTGGCCATTCAAATATTTTGTGGTCGAGTGCATCACAATGTCGGCGCCCAATGCCAGCGGACTCTGCAGCGCCGGCGACAGAAAGGTGTTGTCGACGCTTACTTCCGCTCCGCCCGCATGGGCAATTTTGGCCACGCCGGCAATGTCTGTCAGCACCATGAGCGGATTGCTCGGCGTCTCAATGTGGATCAGCTTCGTGTTCGGCTTCATCGCCGCAGCCACAGCCTTCAAGTCGCTCGTGTCAACGTATTCGATTTGGATGTTGTAGCCGCTGACGATCTGCTCGAAGAGCCGGACCGTGCCCGCATACACGTCGCGCGAGCAGATCACGTGGTCGCCGGCCTTCAGCATCGCTACAAGCGCCGAAATCGCCGCCATGCCGGTGGTAAATGCATGTCCACTGGTCCCGCCTTCGAGAGCCGCAAGAGCAAACTCAAGCGCGTCGCGCGTCGGGTTCCCGGCACGCGAGTAGTCCCAGCCCCGGTCNNTTGTAGTCAGACATAGTTGGGAATCTTTCGATGGCTCCTGACTTCTAGCTTATCGTGCCGAAGCGATCCGGTCCCAAGCGTGAAGCTGATCGGCAATATCCGCGCAGCGAACAGCGCGATTTCGCCTCTGACAGGTTTCAATGGTGCTCGAATCGCCCGGCCGTGCCGGGCCGGACATTTGCGGTCGAGCCTCAGCTCGCTTTGGTGGAACCCCTCGCCAGCACTGAGGCCACCAAGCGAAACAGAAAAGGCCGAAGCAGGTAGAGCAGTATGGCGAAGTACATCACCTCCATCCCCTCGCCAAATGCCCACATTCCAGATGATGCGTCTCGCACGGCATTGATCTGTGCGATCGAAACCCCGGTCGTGATGGACTCATACCGAACCATCAGTGTGCTCTTCAGGATCATGGCCTGCCAGGCAAGTTCCCAAATGATCAAGAAGCTCAAGACTTCGTAGCCCGCCCGCACAATCCAGTTCATCTTGCGCAGGAACCGCGTATAACTGTCCGGCTCCGCCGCCGTGCGGTCGTTCAGCGAAGCCAGCACCGCAAAACCCAGTGGCCCCAACGCCGCCATGAACAACCATACGTACGATCGCTTCTTGTAGCGGACCACCAGAAAACACACAAGCAACCACAACACGCCCACAGCCGCCAACGATCCAAAGAAGAGCATGTTCTTGAGCAGGCTGAGCAGGTGGAAATTGCGCGCGTAGTCCGGATGACCTGCCGCCCATTCAGGATTAATCATGCTGGACGCGACTCCGCCCAGCACGGTAATCACGGGAATCAGCAGGAACAGAAAAAGAGCCACGCCCGATTGCTTTTTGATCATTCCATTGTCCGGGAGTTTCAGTAATCTCACTTTACACTCTCCCTTGGCCGATCCTCCGGGCAATTTTCATGCTCCGATAATGACGGGCAGTTTTTTCTTCCAGTGAGAGGTGCGAGGCCATGTATACTCGCGCAATTGAGCCTCCCAACCTCAATCCGGGCTCTGTTGTTTCTTTGAAGCCGTCGATGCCGGACCCCTTTTCGCCGGCGGCCTTCCGCAAGATAACGTTCGGCTGAAATTCCGAACCTTCAAATGCCGGGATGCAATTGCCCGGCTTATACCTGAGAGGTTTTCAGGGGAGGGAATTCATGACATCGCATCTCAGGAAAGTTGTATGCAGCTCGATCCTCGCACTGGGCGTTGCGGCTGGGCTCACAGCATCGGCGTCCGCGCAGCAGGGAACCATCCAGAGCGTTACGTTCTACACCGTCAAGCCCGACCGCGTCGGAGATTTTCAGGCTGAAATCAAGGAGTTCAACGCCATTTATGCAAAGGGCGGGTCGACCAACTATAGCTCCATGTGGGTTTCGCTCACCGGCCCCCGCGAGTACGTGCGCGCCCAATACTACAACAAGTGGTCTGATCTTGACGCCGGACCCGACCCCAAACTGAAGGATCAGGCCGCTGACCTTGCGCGCATCAGCTTGCGCATCATTGATTGCACGGAGAGCTGGCGCCGGATCATTGCGGAGGTTCAGCCGGATCTCAGCATTGCAGCCACTGAAATGCCGAAGATGATTCGGGTGCTCACCACCGACGTTCGTCCGGAGCGGTACAACGACTATCTGGCACTGGTGAAGAGCGACATTCTGCCTGCGGCACAAAAGGGCGGAGCCAAAATGTACGAGTTCTCTGAGATGCGTTACGGCGCGCCCAACACTGAAGTCACTTCTATCGTGGCCATGGACAGTTGGGGAGATCTCGACACGGGCGTTGGCGTTCAGAAAGCGCTTGGCAAGGAGGGCTACCAGGCCCTGCTTCAGAAGGTGAGGCCGTTGATCGTTCAGTCCGTGGTCAACGAGTACCGCTTCCAGCCCGACATCAGCTACCTGCCCGCAGCCCCGACCAAATAGGCACAAAGGGAGGCGGGCCAAAACCCGCCTCCTTAAGTTTCATCGTGCGCGAACTGGAGCCGGAAGACGCTCAGTCTCGGCAGTCGCACCAATCGTGCCGCTCCCTGTTCCCTAGCCCCCGCTCTTCACCTTCTTCACCTTCGGAGCCACCGGGAAATACCCGGTCCTCGTGCGCACGGTCAGCTTGTCCATGCCCTTGGCCGTCGCCGTTACCTGCACGCGGCGGAAGCCCGGCTCCGTGGTCGGCTTGGTGGAGTGATAGCCGAGCGTGTACTGACTGCGGATATCGCGCGCCACCTCGGCTGCAATCTGGTCCACGTCTTCCATCGATTTCGGGAAGAACGCCAGTCCGCCGGTCTCGCCCGACAGCATTTCAAGCGCGCGGCGCGCGTGGCGCACCTCGGCGCGGCTCATCTCGTCGCCGAACAGCAGACCGATGGAGTAGATGACCGGCCCTGACAGCTCCTGAACCCGGCGAATGGTCTGTTCCAGGTCCAGCGTGGACGCGTTATCCTCGCCGTCGGTAATCAGAACCAGAACCTGCTTGGGCCGCTTGGCATCGGCCACCAGCTTGTCGGCCGAGGCCACTACCGCGTCGTACAACGCCGTGCCGCCACGAGAATCGATGTGCGAAAGCCCGTCGCGAAGCTTGTTCACGTCCGCGGTAAAGTCCTGGTCGATGAACGCCTCGTCAGAGAAGTTCACCACGAATGCTTCGTCGCTCGGGTTGGAGGCTTCAACCAGGTCGAGCGCGCTCTTGTTCACCGATGGGCGCTTCTTGTACATCGACCCGGAGTTGTCGATCACCAGCGCAATCGAAACGGGAAGGTCGGAGTGCTGAAAGCTGAGGAGGGTCTGCTTTACGCCGTCTTCGAGGACTTCGAAGTTTTCCCTTTTGAGGTCCGTTACCAGCTTGTTGCCTTCCAGCACCGTGCAATTCAGCACCACTTCTTCAACGTCGGTGCGGATAACGTATCCACCGCCCTCCTTCGCCAGAGGGCCGGCTCCAGTGGACGGAGCCTCAAGATCAGGAGAGCGGACGGGATCGCGGTCTTCGCCGATCGACGGGGACTGCGCCGGCTGGGAGCCGGAGGAGGGTGCTGTTGATTTTTGTTGTGCGGGGAGCATAAGCGCCGCAGCAACCAGGAAGGACGCAAGAACCGCGTTATTGCATAGGCGCATAGTAGCCCGTACGAGCATAAACCGTCAGTGGTGGCAGCCCCGGTGGAGGATTTACCTTCACCTTCACTTTACGCCACTTGCCGTCCCGGGTCAGATCGCCGGGCCGGTAGCCGATCACGTACTGATTCCTCAGCTCGGTGGAAATCTTCTCGGCAATGTCGCCCATTTCGTCGATATCGTCCACGCGGAAGAGCCGCCCGCCAGTCACTTCGCTCACATCGTCCAGCAGTTGGGGCCCGGTGCGCTCCTCGGGTGTGGGAGCGTAGGGGTCGAAGATGCCGATCGAATAAATCTCCACGTCGGCCTCGCGCACCTGCGCCCGAACTTCCCCCTCGGTGTAGCGCGAGCGGTTGTCGCCACCGTCTGAGACCACCAGCAGCGCCTTGCGCTCGTGGCGTGCGTCCTTCATCTTTGCCACGCCGTAATAGATCGCGTCCAGCAGCGCCGTCCTGTGCCCCGCCCGCACCGTCGCCAGCCGCGCCTGGATATCTTCCATCGAATTCGTAAAATCCTCAATCAGCTCCGGCCGGTCATTGAAGCCGATCACGAAAAACTCGTCCTGCGGGTTGGCGGTCTTGATGAATTGCAGGATCGACTCCCGTGCCCGGATCAGCTTTGACGTCATGGAGCCGGAAAGGTCGAAGATAATGCCGATCGAAACCGGCGCGTCTTCGCTGGCAAAGGTCCGGATCTTCTGCTCCTTGGTGTTTTCGAACACCTGAAAGTCATCCTGCTCCAGGCCGGTCACCAGCCGGTTCATGGGGTCGGTGACCGTCACCGGCACCAGCACCATGTCCACGTTCATGCGGATAAATGAGCCGGGATGAATTTTCAGCGAATTGGGCCCGGTTTCGGCCGGCTTTTCCGCATTTTTCGGAGGTGCCGTGCTCGGATTTGCGCTGGGCGGCGGGGCCACATTCACCCGGTCCAGGGGTTCGTCCTGAGCTTTCGCCTGAGGCGCCAGAAGAGCCATCCCGAGGCCGGCAACGCAGAGAGCCAGGACCCCGCGCCAAAACAACTTTCTGGACAAATTTCTGCCGAGCCGCGGCTGGCCGGGCATGTTGTCAACCGCGCGCTCAAGAAGATGCCTGCTCATTTCCGACCACCACGAATTGAAGCCGATAGTAGCACGATCCATCCACCTCTGGCGTCCTCAGCCATTCATCTTCTTGCCGCTTCTTGCCGCCATCAAATTCCCCATCGCGATGAATTCAGCAGGCAAACCGCCGATCTCCACTGGGATACAATCGACCCTAAGTGTTCCCCTCCCGCGGCGGTCTTGAATAGCGGGACTCCGGAGCGCAAATTCAACGCTTCAACTGGGAGCAAGACCTTCCTCATGGCCCGCATTTATCCCTTTCGCGCCTGGCGGTACAACCCATCTGCTGTCCGCCTCGAAGACGTCGTCACGCAGCCCTATGACAAGATTTCGCCGGCCATGCAGCAGGCCTATTACCAGCGCAGCCCCTACAACCTGG
>PLST01000274.1:9203-11870 GCA_003164255.1 Acidobacteriaceae bacterium
TCGGCCAGATCTTCATGCTCTATTCTGACCCCGCCGGCAGCATTGAAAAGATTCTGTACGAAGGCAACGGTCCCGCTGAAGCTGAGATCACCGACGAGTACGGTGTTCTGCACCGCATCTGGCGCGTCAGCGATCCGGCCGCCATCCGGCTGCTTTCCACAGCCATGGCCGACAAGAAACTCATCATCGCCGACGGCCATCACCGCTACGAAACCGCACTCAACTACTCCAAGGAACATGCGCCCTCCGCGCCGGCCCCGCAGCACCATAGCGCCACGCAGCTGCCGCAGCCGCCCTATCCTGAAGCCGCGGTAATGATGACCTTCGTCAACATGGATTCAGACGGCCTGGTGATTCTGCCCACCCACCGGGTGGTTCACTCACTCGCCAACTTCGATGCGGCGGCTTTTCGACGCTCCGCGGAAGAGTTCTTCACGATTGAGACGCTGCCTGAAGCAGACGCTGCCAGCTACATGTCAACGTTGAGTACCCAGAAAGGCACGGCCTTTGTGGCCGTCACGCGCGGCGGAGCCATGCTGCTGCGCTCGAAGACTGATGCCGTGAACGCCGCTCTCGCTCCAATGCCGGATCGTCAACGTCAACTTGACCTGAGCCATCTGCATTCCATCATTCTCGACAGGCTGCTCGGCCTCGACGAGGAAAAGGTGCGCGAGCAAACCAACATCCGCTACCTGCGCGACGCTGCTGAAGCCGTTGACCAGGCCAGGCGCGGAGATGCCGATGTCACGTTCCTCACCAACCCCGTCACCATGGAACAGCTCAGGGAAGTCGCCTTCGCCGGCGACGTGATGCCGCAGAAGTCCACCGATTTCTTCCCCAAGCTGCTCAGCGGCCTGGCCATCTATGCGCTGGACTAGACTCGCAAAACGGACGTAACCTATCCTTGACGCAAGAAGCAGAATTGGGAGCTATGCGTACAGAATCAACAACCAGCGAAGATCCTTCCGCTTCCCTGAACACCGAGATCGCTCCCCGGTCGCCTTGGCGCGTCACTGCGGTCGAAGTACTTCCCGGATTCCGGCTGCGCGTTGCCTTCGCCGACGGTCTTACCGGTACCGTCGATCTCTCGCGCCTAGTACGCTCGCCCAAGGCCGGTGTCTTCACGGCGCTCGCCGACCCCTCTCTGTTTGCGCAGGCTAAACTCGATTACGGTGCAGTCACATGGCCTGGTGACTTGGACCTAGCGCCGGATGCGATGCACTCCGCGATTCAGCAGCATGGCGAGTGGTCGCTTTGAGTGACTGAACTCGATTGCATTGATTGCCGCGTGTCCCATCCTTGGCGTGGTTCCGTCGCTGTAAGGGTTGAGAGTCTTTTTGCCGCCGCCCTCATCGCCCTTTCCCTCACCATCCCCGCCGTCGCGCAGGCCCCGCCCGCTCCCTCCGCCAGATTTGTCGTGGTCCTCGACGCTGCGCACGGCGGCAACGATGCGGGAGGCACACTCGCCAGCCAGGACGGAAACAGCCAGCCGGAAAAGGCCTATACGCTTGCGCTCAGCGTCCGGCTTCGGTCACTGCTCGCCGCCCGCGGCATCTACGTCGTCACCACGCGCGAGTCCGACGCCACCATCGACAACGACACTCGCTCTGCCACCGCCAACCACGCCAATGCCCGCGCCTGCCTGAGCCTTCACGCTTCTGAGAGCGGCTCCGGTATTCATTTGTTCGTCTCCTCGCTCCCTCCCACTGAGCCGACCCGCCTGAACCCATGGAAAACCGCGCAGGCCGCCTGGATCACGCGCTCGCTCGCCCTCGCCGGGATGGTCAACTCCGCCCTTACCCACGCGGGAATGACCGTCACCCTGGGCCGTACTGCGCTGCCCGTAATCGATAGCATGACCTGCCCTGCCGTTGCCGTAGAAGTGGCGCCCGAAATCACCTCAGGCAACGCACAGCCCACTGACGTGGCCGACACCGGCTACCAAACGCGAGTGGCCGAGGCCCTGGCCGCAGCCATCGTCGAGTGGCGCAGCGACTCCCGCGCGGAGGGAACGCTGCCATGATTCCCCGCTATCAGACCGTCCTGTTCGTCATCCTGCTGGTGGTATCCGTCGTCATGGGCGGTGTGCTGTGGCGTCTGCGCGAGCGCGCCCACGACCGGCTGGTGCATGGCCAGGACTCGGTTCCCACCCAGGCTCCGCTCGTAGCTCCCTCTGAGCAGGCCACCTTGCTGGTGGCAAACGATACTGACAACTCCCTGTTGCCGCAAACTCTATCCCTGCCGCTTCCTGAGAGCCCCGGTGCCCGTGCCCACGCCGTCCTGGGCAAACTGCTTGAGCTCTACGCCATGCCCAATGCCGTTCATCCCGTTCCCGGTGGACCGGCCTCCATCGCCCAGGTGTTTTTGCTGCCCGTCCCCCCAGGCGACTCCGCCGCGAACGCACAGGCAAAAGGCGAGCCGTACACGGGCCCCGAGCTGGCCGTCGTCAACCTCACTGGAGCCTTCGCCGCTAGCCATCCCTCGGGACTCGAAACCGAGACCCTGACCGTTCTTTCCATCTGCGCCACGCTCCATGCCAACCTGCCGCGCATAACCCAGGTACGCTTTCTGGTTGACGGCCAGCCGCGTGCAACTCTCGCCGGCCACGCTGACCTGACGCGCACATACCTGGCAGCCGATACCGCGCCCACTGAAGGATCGCACCCG
>PLST01000533.1 GCA_003164255.1 Acidobacteriaceae bacterium
CGCCCACATTCACCAGGTCGCGGGGGTGCGTCAGCCGTCCCCAGCTCATATCGGTAATGTGCAGCAACCCGTCGATGCCGCCCAGGTCAACAAACGCGCCGTAGTCGGTCAGGTTCTTCACCGTGCCCGTCAAAATCGCATCCTCGCCCAGGTGCTCCAGCGTGGTGCTGCGCTTGGAGTTCTGCTCTTCTTCCAGAATCTCCTTGCGGCTCACCACCACGTTGCCGCGCTTCTTGTTCAGCTTGATGACCCTGACCTCGATCTGCTGGCCCAGGTACCCGTCCAGATTGCGGACAGGCCGAATCTCAAGCTGCGAGCCCGGCAAAAATGCCTTCAGCCCGATGTCCACCGTAAGTCCGCCCTTGACGCGGCTTACCACAGTTCCCATCACCGGCGTCTTGTCGTTGGCGGCCTTTTCAATCACATCCCACACGCGCAGACGTTGTGCCCGCTCGTAGCTCACCAGGTAGCCGCCCTCCGGCTCCTCGCGCTCGATGACCACGTCAATCACGTCGCCGGGATTGAATCTAACCGCACCGCTGTGGTCCAGAACCTGCTCCAGGGGAACAAGTCCCTCCGACTTCAGGCCTACATCCACCACCAGGTGCTTTTCCGTCTGCTTCAGAACGGTGCCGGAGACAATCTTGTCTCCATAAGCTTCGACGGCGGCTGCTTCCGCAGCCTGCTCGCGCTCAAATGCTGCCAGCGCGGCTGAAAAATCGTCCATGGACTCGAGTCCATGTTCGGGGGCCTTGGCGCGCGCGGCCGAAGGAACCGCAGCAGCTTCCGGCGCCGCTTCAATTTCGGGTGCTGCCTCAGCCGCTACTGCAGGTGCGGTTTCTTGGGCGGGCGCGGCCTCCACTGTTTCGGCCTGGGCTACAGGCTCGGTTGGGGCATCGGCGTCCAGCGCGGGTACTTCGACTACTTCGGCGATCTCGGGGTTGGACGTGGATTCGGACGACGGCTGCTCAAGCTCCGTCGCAGGTTCTAGCGTTGAGGTTTCAAGTGTGCTGTTCAGGGTTATGCTCTCGGGTTCGGGATTGAGGACGTTTGCCATTGCTGCGTGCTCCGGAATTCCTTGCTCCCTCAGCCAACCTTGCTGGCCGGGGTATCTCCTCGCTGCGATTGCCGCAGTCGGATGACCTAAGGCCGTTGCCCTTGCCGTGCTGCAACCAAACCAAAAGCATTTTCCAACGAGACGCCGTCCGGTTTTCGCCGGACCTTTGATTTTCGCGTTTCTCCTTGGATGATGCCCGGCAGGCTACGGCATGCTGGAGGGCGGCCGCAACTCACTGCTGGAATCCGCGCAGGAAGCTACGCTCATGAGTGTACCAATCTAAGTACTGTCAGGTCAATCCAGCCAACTGCTCAAAATCTGCCGCAAACACCACGCAAAAAGGAAATTACACGGTTTTTACCGGCAGATTGCCGTGATTCGTACGAATCAGTTCGGGTGCCCCATCCTCGCCACGCTTTTGTTTTTGTGGCTAGGGTGGAACGGAATCGACCCATTGTCTGCGTTCTCCGTTTTTCCGGAGGGAGCAGGGGCCTTTACAGGCTGCGGAAAAACTCCGAGCGTGAGAGGGTTTGTATCAGGGCACGAGTTTACTCGTGCCGAAAAGGCCGCAAAATAGGTGTCGGGCTTCAGCCCCTGCTAATTTCGCACTACTGTACGCGCCTTTTTCCGCAACCTCTTTAGGCCCCTGAATTCAGGACGAAAATTCACGCGGGCTTCAGCCCCCGTCCGGATTCTCGCACCCCGGATTGAAAGCGCCCGCAGAAAGCGAGAGCCTTTTAGCTAGAAGCTAGAAGCTAGAAGCTAGAAGCTAAGAGCTAAGAGCTGAAAGCTGCCTCTCGTCCCCCCCGCACTATACTGTCTTAAACGGAAAGCCCACGATGGATCATCTCTGGAGTCCCTGGCGTTATACCTACGTCACCACGGCGGACACCGCCGTACGCCCCGGCGTCCCAGAAAGCCTCGCCGCCTGGCCCGGCAACCTCGGCTGCGTCTTCTGCAACCTCATCGCCTCCATCGATTACGCCATCGCCAACGGCATGAGCGTCGACCAGGCCGAAGCCGCAGGCGGCCTCGTCCTGCGAGGAAAGCACTGCTTTATCTGTCTCAACGCCTACCCCTATACCTCCGGCCACGTCATGATCATGCCCTACGCGCATCTCGACCGTCTGGCCGCCCTGCCCATGGACGCCGCGCACGAACTAATCGACTTGTCCCAGCGCACCGAACGGGCTCTCCAGCAGGTTTACTCCCCCCACGGCTTCAACTTCGGCCTCAATATCGGCAAGGCCGCCGGAGCCGGCGTCGCAGGCCACCTCCATATGCACGCCATGCCCCGCTGGGCCGGCGACACCAATTTCATGACCACCGTAGCCGAAACCCGTGTCCTGCCGGAAGATCTCGCCTCCACCTGGAAGCGCCTCCGCGAAGCTTTGACACCCTAGCCCCGGATTTTTCAGGCTGTTACAAAACCCCGCTGAAACTCTGTTTTGTAACAAGGGCACGGCTTCAGCCGGGCCGTAACCTACAAATAATGAACGAGGGCTTTAGCCCCTGCAATGAAACCATTACGAAGAATTCCCCATACGGCGAGCTTCGTAACCCCCTGCTTTTGCCCGGAAACTTGCCAAATTCCCAGCACAAAATCGCGTTTCTCGTATATGATTTTTTGGCTGTCGAATCACCCGGAGGAACCGCAATGAAAACGCTTGCAATTCTTTTTGCAGTCATGGGACTTATGCTGACCGCTGCAAACGCGCGGGCAGCCGACGTAACCGGCTCCTGGACTGGGGATTCGGCCATGCCCGATGGCAGCAGTTTCCAGCTTTCGTTCACGTTCAAGCAGGACGGTGCGGCGCTCACTGGCACGATTCAGGGCCCGCAGGGCGATGCAATCGACATCACCGATGGCAAAGTGGACGGCAACAAGATTTCGTTCAAGATTTCAATGAACGGGATGACCATCACCCACGAAGGCACCATCAGCGAAAGCGGAGACGAAATCAAGCTGACTTCGAAATCCGATTCAACGGATTTTCCCGGCATGGACATCACGTTGAAACGTGTCAAAGCGCAGGCGCCGCCGACGCCAGCGAAAATGTAAGACAGGCGCAAGTGCAAAAAAAGCGTTGAGCTTCAATCGCGGCCAGGGGCTGGTCCCGGCTCGGCTGATCGACAATCGACTGCAAACGAGGTTCTGAAACAGGAAAACGAATCCCGTAGTGAAACTGTCCCCTCACTTTTTCTCCTGCTGTGGAGCGTTGCCTGGGCTGTTAGCCGTTAGATGACTGGTAGCCGTTCTACGACTGGCCGCGGTTCTGTGAACTGCAGAATGCTCCGGCACGGAGGTATTTAAAGTTGATTCGCATGATGAGCACAGCCGGCCAAGCCGTGGCGCTGCCTGAAGCCGCTAACTGGAATACAAGCCGCTCCGCCGTCCGCCGTCTCGTCGCTCTCCGTCTTGACGCGCGCCAAACCTCGCTCCAGCAGCCCTGGAAAATTCACGACACCATCGCCATTCCCACCCGTGGAATCCTCATGGGCACGCTGCTCTCCAGCTGCCTCTGGGCCGCGCTCATTGTTGGCGGACGCGCCCTCTGGCTCTACCTGCGCTAGGTCTCTGTACCATCGCTTTCAGCGGCCAACGCAAGTTCTTCCCCATCGGCGCCCGCCGCGTCCAGCAGCCCCCGCGGAAGTGATTTGGCGCTGCGCACCCCAAGGTCCTTCAGCATTTCAACCTGGCGCACAAGGTTACCGCGACCTTCGCTCAATTTCTTCATCGCATTGGTGTAGCTCGCGTCCGCGCCGCGCAGGCTCTTGCCCACCGCTTCGAGATCGGCGACGAATCCCACAAACTTGTCGTAGAGCTCCGCGCCCCGCTCCATCACTTCCCGCACCCCCCGCGCCTGCAACTCCTGCTGCCACAAGTTGTCCACAATCCGAATCACAAACAGCAGCGTGGTCGGGCCCACCAGCAGAACTTCTCTCTCGTACGCATAGCGCCATAGGTTCTCGTCCTTGTGCAGCGCCGTTAGAAACGCAGGCTCGATCGGCACAAACATCACAACAAAGTCTGGCGTCTCCAGCGTATTCAACTTGTGATAGCGGCGCTGTGCAAGCTCATCCACGTGCCCGCGCACGCTGGCCAAATGCCGCACGATGGCTTCCTCGCGCGTCTCGTCCGTCTCGGCGTTCACTGAGTCGGTGTAGGCGTTCAACGACACCTTGGAGTCGATGATCAGATGGCGCCCGCCGGGCAAATTCACGATTACGTCCGGCCGCATCCTGCGCTGCGACCCCTCGCCGTCGGCCCCCGGCGCGTCGAAGCTCTCCTGCACGCGGAACTGTTCGCCTTCCCGAAGCCCGGCCTTCTCCAGCAGGTTGCGTACAATCAGCTCGCCCCAGTCGCCCTGCGCCTTCGACGACCCCCGCAGCGCCGTCGATAGATTCCGCGCTTCTTCCGTCAGCTGCTGATTCAAATTGCCCAGCGTCCCAATCAGCGTCTCCAGCTTCGTCACTCCGATCTTCGACGAAGTCTCAGACGCCTCCACCTTTTCGCGAAACTCCTTGATCTGCGCCTTCAGCGGTTCCAGCAGCGTCCCCAGTTCCTTCTGGCTGCCTTCTGAAAATGTCTTCGATTTCTTCTCGAGAATCTCGCCTGCCAGCGCTTCGAACTGGTCTGCCAGTGTCTTCTTGGCCTGCTCCAGCAGTGCGAGCTTTTCCGCCAACCCCGCGCGTTCGCCCCGCAGCTCCGCCTCAAGCTGGCTGATGCGCGCCGCAGACCGCTGCTCCGTCTCCTGCTTACCCTGCAATTCGCCGCGCAGACCGTCGCGTTCGGCCGTCATCTTCATCAGTGCGCTTGCCCGTTCAGCCGCCAGCGACTCAAACCCCGCCCGCGACGCGGACTCCGCCTGTGCCGTCTTCAGGCCTTCGCGCGCCATCGTCAGCTCCGCCCCCAACTCCGTCGAGCGCTGCTCCAGTTGCGCTTTTTCCCCTTTGGCTGAGGCGCCGCGTAACCAGAATCCCACCAGAATTCCAACAAATGCGGCCGCCACTCCCGCAATCAAGGCCTGCATCCTCTTCCCCCTTTATCCTCTTCGCCTAATGTACGCCTTCCCCCCCTGTGATTTCCCGCCCAATTTCCNNCCAATTTCCTTCGCATCGTACAGGCCTTTCTACTCCCTATTCCCTGTGTCGGGGTCCCCAGCGAGCGATCTGTGCTCGCTGGGGTGACTAATCCCTGTTCCCTGCCTTTACACACCCACACCCGCCCGGTAGACTTGAAGTTTCGGGGCCATGCGCTTTTTTTTCTGCGCGATGGTTGT
>PLST01000459.1 GCA_003164255.1 Acidobacteriaceae bacterium
CTTGTCGCGCAGCTCCGCTTTGAGCTTCACGTCCTCGACCAGGAGCTTGTCATAGTCGCGCTCGGTGAACCATCGCGAACGCCACGGCTTGTTGACTCCCAGCCGGAATCCGTAAGGATGGACTTTCTGTCCCATACTATTTCCCTCAAACCCCTCTAGGCCGTCTTGCCGGCCTTCTTCTTGGTTGCTCGGGCCTTCTTCGCCGGCGCCTTCGCTGTCCCAATCTTCGTCTTGCCGGCCTTCGGCGCCGCTGGCTGGTCTTCCGCCTTGGTCACCAGGCCCCCGGCTGCTTCGCGCTCTGCCACCGACAGCACGATGTGCGTCAGCCTGCGCTGGTAGCGGTAGGCGCGGCCCATGGGCGCCGGACGGATGCGCTTGAGGCGCGGCCCGTCGTTGGCCAGAGCCTGCTTCACATAGAGGCTGTCCACGTCCAGATCAACCCCCCGCTCACCGGCCACATACTTGGCGTTATCCACCGCCGAGGTCAACAGCTTGTGAATCACCGGGGCGATGCGCTTCTTGGTGAAGGCTGCCGTCTCCAGCGCCTCCTGGACCCCACGGCCCTTGATCAGGTCGAGCACCAGCCGCGCCTTCTGCGGCGACACCCGCTGAAACTTGGCCTCGGCCCGGTATTCCTTTATCTCCACTGCCATTGGTCTGTCCTCAAATCAGCTACCAGCTTCTGGCTGCCAGCTTCTAGCTCTTAGCTGCATTTCTCTACCGCGGCTTGGCGCTCACTTCGGCCGCCTTGCTGCTTCCGGCCGTATGCCCCTTGAACACCCGCGTGGGCGCGAACTCGCCCAGCTTGTGTCCCACCATGTTCTCGGTCACGTACACCGGGACGAACTTCCTGCCGTTGTGCACGGCAATGGTGTGGCCTACGAACTCCGGAAAGATCGTCGAACGCCGCGACCAGGTCTTGACCACCTTCTTGTCGTTGGCCTGATTCAGCACCTCGATCTTGACGGTCAGGTGCGCATCCACAAACGGGCCCTTCTTTGTCGAACGTGCCATAAAACTCAGCTCCTAGCTTCTAGCTCCTGGCCTCTAGCTCTGAAACGTGCCTGCTATCGGTCGGCTATTGCCTGAAATCTCTGCTTCCCAAAGCCTTAGCTAGTAGCTGGAAGCTAAAAGCTACAGGCCGCCCTTCTACTTCGCCCGGCGGCTGACAATAAACGAGTCGGTCCGCTTGTTGTTGCGTGTCTTGTAGCCCCTTGTTGGCTGACCCCACGGGGTCACCGGATGACGGCCGCCCGAGGTCTTGCCCTCGCCGCCACCGTGCGGGTGGTCCACCGGGTTCATGGTTACGCCGCGATTGGCGGGGCGAATGCCCTTCCAGCGGTTGCGCCCGGCCTTGCCGATGGCCACATTCTCGTGGTCCGTATTACCTACCTGCCCGATGGTCGCCATGCACTCGGCCAGCACCTTGCGGGTTTCGCCGGAAGGCAGCTTGAGAAGCGCGTAGTCGCCTTCCTTGGCCACCAACTGCGCCTGCGTGCCCGCCGAACGCGCCATCTGCGCGCCCTTGCCCGGCCGCAGCTCAATCGCATGCACCGTGGTGCCGGCGGGAATGTTCTTGAGCGGCAGCGCATTGCCGACCAGAATGTCAGCCTCCGGCCCGGAGGACACAGTCGCCCCCACCTTGAGCCCTACCGGCTGCAGGATGTAGCGCTTCTCGCCGTCCGCATAATGCACCAGCGCGATGCGGGCCGAGCGGTTGGGATCGTACTCAATGGTCGCCACACGCCCCGGCACCCCATACTTCTCGCGCTTGAAATCGATCATGCGCAGCTTCTGCTTGTGGCCGCCGCCGTGATGGCGGATAGTCAGGTCGCCCGTGTTGCGGCGTCCGCCGGTGCGCTGCTTGACTGCCAGCAGCGGCTTGTGCGGCTTGTCCGTCGTCAGGTCGTCGTTCACCAGCGAGGTCTGAAAGCGCAGCGTCGGCGTTATCGGTCTGTATGTCTTGATAGCCATTGTCTTTGTCCTTCACGAGTCTTCAGCCAAAAGTTGTCAGCCATCAGCTCGTCCTATCTTCATCAACCCGCTGCATCACCAATTCGGGCTTTCAACTGTTAACTGACAACTGTTTACTGTCAGCTGCCTACAGGTTGCTCACGTACTCGGGCATCTTCTCCCCGGCCTTAAGCCGGACGTAAGCCTTCTTCCAGTCCGGGCGGAAACCCGTAAACTTGCCCCGGCGGCGTTCCTTGCCAATTACGTTCGCGGTGCGGACCGCGGCTACCTTCACCTTGAAGAGAGCCTCGACAGCCTGCTTGACTTCGGTCTTTGAGGCTTCGGGCGCCACGTCAAACACCAGAGTGCCCTCGGTCTCTTTCACGCCCAGACCCTTTTCGGTAATCAGCGGGCGGCGAATCACTGCATAAAGAGTCGGCATTACGCGGCCTCCGTCTGCGCGGCGAGCTTGCGCTTCGACACGCTCTTTTCCAACGCCTCAACGAGTTGCTCGATGGCGGCCTTGGAAAAAATGGCCCGCTCATAGCGCAGCAGATCGTAGGGATGGACTTCGTTGTTCAGTACCAGTTCCACGCCCTTGAGGTTGCGCGCTCCCAGCACCAGAGCCTGGGTCAGCGTCTTGCCGTTTTCCACCAGCAGGGCCGTGCGCGTCACGTTCAACTTGTCCAATGCGGCACGGTAGAGCTTGGTCTTGGCATCCTTGATTTCCAAGGTATCCACCACCGTCAGCTTGCCGTCTGCCAGCTTGGCGGCCAGCGCCGAGCGCAGCGCGCCCAACAGCTTTTTGCGCGGAAAGGCATACTCGTAGCTGCGCGGCTGAGGTCCGTGCACCGTGTAGCCGTGGCGCCACAGCGCCGAACGCACCGAACCGATGCGGGCGCGGCCCGTGCCCTTCTGCTTCCACAGCTTCTTGCCGGAACCGGCAACCTCGGTGCGGCTCTTGGTCTTGTGCGTGCCCTGGCGCAGCGAGGCGCGATAGTGCTTCACCGCCTCCCACAGCAGGGCCTCGTTCACCTGGTCGGGCGCAAACACCGCGTCGGCCAGCTCAATCGAGCCCACCTTCTCGCCGTTCAGATTCAATACATCCACATTAGCCATCGTCTTCTTCTTCCGCCGGTCGCTTCCCCGGCTCTCAATCTCATGCGCCCGAAGGCGCGATTGGCCACGCAAGGTGTTATTTGCGCTTGGCCTGTGCCTTCTTCGAAGCCTTCAACGGATCGACCGTACCGGATCCGGCAAAACCACGGCGCTCGCGCGGCGGATTCTTGGCCTTGGAAATCAGCACATAGCCCTCGCGCGATCCGGGCACTGCGCCTTCCACCATCAGCAGGTTCTCTTCCAGATCGATGCCCCGGATGCGCAGATTGCGCACCGTCACCTGCTCCGCGCCCATGTGTCCCGGCATGCGCTGCCCGGGAAAAACACGCGACGGAAAGCTGGAGGCGCCGATCGAGCCCTGCACCTGGAACATGTGGCCGTGCGACTTGGGACCGCCGGCGAAACCGTGGCGGCGCACTACGCCGGCAAATCCCCGGCCTTTGGAAGTGCCGATCACATCCACGAACTTCGCATTGGAGAAGATGTCCACCAGCACGCGGTCGCCCGCCTTGGTCTGCTCGTCGCCTTCGGCCGAAGCCTCAAGATTCACTTCCCGGATCACTTTCACCGGCGGGGCCTCAGTCTTGGCGAAGTGGCCGGCCTGCGGCTTGGTCACATTCTTGGCCTTGATGAACTCCACCAGGCCAATCTGCGCCGCGTCGTAGCCATCCTTGACCGCCGTCATCAACTGCGAAATCACGCAGGGACCAGCCTCCCGCACCGTAATCGGGTGCACATCGCCCTTTTCGACGAAGACCTGT
>PLST01000171.1 GCA_003164255.1 Acidobacteriaceae bacterium
GGCAAAGGGCAGCCCCTTCTTTTCGTTCACGGGAATCTGCGGGATGCCGCGGAGCTGGTATTCGACCGGGTCCTCGATGGGGATGTTCTTGGCTTCGTCGCTCTTGATTTCGTTCAGCGCCGCGTACAGCGTGGTGGTTTTTCCGGAACCTGTGGGCCCGGTGACCAGCACCATGCCATAGGGCTCGCGAATATAGCGGCGGAAGCGGCGCAGATCCTCCTCAGCGAAGCCCACCACATCGAGCGTCAAGTGGCGGAACTTCTCGCTCATCGATTCCTTGTCGAGAACGCGGAGCACGGCATTCTCACCATGAATCGTCGGCATAATCGACACGCGAAAGTCGATCAGCCTGCCCTTGTAGCGCACCCGGAAGCGCCCGTCCTGGGGCACGCGGCGCTCGGCAATGTCCAACTCGCTCATGATCTTGATGCGCGACAGGATGGTGGCGTGATGTTCGCGCGCGATGGGCGCCATGGCTGCCTGCAGCACGCCGTCGATGCGGTACTTCACCACGACTGAATCGTCATTTGTCTCAATGTGAATGTCTGAGGCGCGGCGCTCGAGTGCTGTAAAGATGGTGGTGTCGACCAGGCGAATGATGGGGCTGATGTCTTCTTCGCTAGTCAGCTTCTCGATGGAAATGTTTTCGTCGGAGTTTTCGTCTCCGGTGAGCACGTCGAAGGTGAGCCCCTCGCTGGCTTCATCGAGCACGCGCTGCGATTGTTCAGTTTTCTTTAGCAGATCGGTGATCTGCGAGAGCGTAGCTACGCGGGCAACAATGTGATGACCGAGCAGGCCGGCGATCTCGTCCAGCACCATCAGGCGCGAGGGATCGCTGACGGCGATCACCAGCGTATCCTGCAACTGCTCGATGGGGACAAAGTTGTAGCGGAACATCAGCTCCACCGGGACGGTGCGCAGCAGTTCGTGCTGAATCTTGAAGTTTTTCAGGTCGACGAATTCGGCGCGATAGCGCTGGGCGAGCGCCTGCGCCTGGGCGGTCTCGTCCAGCGGGATCGGGACTGGCAACATGACAACGTTTTGATCGGCCATAAGGTGACTCCCTACATTCCGTTGCCCTGGCCCAGCGAGAAGATGGGCAGGTAGAGCGAGATGAGAATGAAGACGACGACTACGCCCATGACGATAAGGATGGCCGGCTCAATGAGGGCGAGCGCGGCGGCGAGCGCAGTAGAGACGTCTTCTTCGAAAAAATCGGAGACGGAGTTGAGCATTTGTGGCAGCGCGCCGGTCTGCTCGCCCACAGTAATCATTTCAGTGGCGAGATCGGGAAACACGCCCGTTCCCTCCAGCGAATCGGCCAGGCTTTTGCCTTCGCGCACGGTCTCGATGGAGGTGAATACGGCCTTGGAGACGCGGCGCGACGAGATGGCGCGAGCCGCGGTTTCAAGGGACGGGACGAGCGGCAATCCACCGGTGAGCAAGGTAGAGAGCGTGCGTGCGAACAGCGCCACCTGGTACTTGAGCCAGATTTTGCCAAAGATCGGCATTTTAACGCGGACGCCGTCGATGGTGTCTTTGCCGCGCTCGGTGAGCGAGAACCGGTAAACCGCGAAGGCCAGCACAACAACGCCCAGTGCCAGCCACAGGATATTGTGCTGCATCCACTTGCCAAACGAGAGCAGGGCGAGGGTGAGCACGGGAAGATTCTGGCCGATCTGCTCGTAGAGCTTGGCGAACTGCGGAATGACGACGGTGAACATGAAGATGAGCAGCGAACAGACCAACGTGAGCAGCACGCTGGGGTAGATGAGCGAGCCCACCAACTTCTTGCGCAGAGTGAGCGCAACCTTCTGGAAGTTGACGTAGCGGTCGAGCACCTCAGGCAGGTTGCCTGAGCGTTCTCCGGCCAGCAAAGTGGTGGTGTACATGACGGGAAACCCGCTTTGCGCTTCGAATGCTGCCGAAAGCGCCTCGCCGGTCTTCACGCGTTTGGCCACGTCTTCTAACTGCGCGGCAAAGTTGGCGTTTTTCTGAATCTTGCCCAGCATATTCAGCGACCCAAGTATGGGAAGGCCGGCCTTGATGAGGGTAAGAAACTGCTGGTTGAAGATGAGGAAGGGCTCCAGCTTGACCTTGCGCCGCGAGAGCCCGCCGAAACCCGAGCGCGCGCGGACTGAGAATACGTGGTAGCCGGCATGGATGAATCGATTGCGCAGTTCATCGGCCGTGGCCGCGGTCTGCACCTGCTCCTGCACCCGCCCACGCTCATCCGCCAACTTGATAACGAACTCAGCCATGCTTCAGCACGCCGGACCGGGAAGGCCGGCCTTTCCNNTATGGCCGCGAGCGGCAAAACCGTTTCATTCGCGCTTCCGGTGCGCGGGTAAGTCCTTCTGGCGCCTCGCTGAACCTGTATGCTGGTGGCGGCGGGGAGTGGTGCGAGCAATGGTTTGGGCGGTGCAAAAAGGCAGGCGTCTCATCGGGGATCTGCTGGCGGTGGGGTTGATCGCTGCCATCCTGCTTGCCGGCTACCGCTCGATCCCCGTGGCTGCGGTCGTGGTTCCTTATCCGCACGATCTGGGCCAGGCGAGTTTTGCCGTGGCCGGCGATGTCATTCCGCACCAGGCCGTACGCGAGGCGGCAGCCTCTGCCGGGCCCGATGAAGCGGGATGGCAGGCGCTGTTCAGCGACGTGAGCGACGTTTTCAAGACTGCGAACTTCGGCTTTGTGAACGTTGAAACGCCGGTCGCGCCCGCTCACTCCAAGGGCTCTAAGCCTTTCATGTTCGACGCGCCTGTGGTGCTGCTCGATGCGCTCAAGGCGAGCGGCGTCAAGATTGTTTCCTTTGCCAACAACCACGTCATGGACCAGGGCTGGGCGGGATTTGCCGAGACGCGTGAGCATCTGCGCGACGAAGGACTGCTGTTTGCCGGCTCCGGTGATACGGCTCAAACCGGCTGGCAGCCAACAATCACCGAGGCCAACGGCATCAAGGTGGGCTGGCTGGGCATGACGCGCTGGCTCAATGGCAATCGCAACCCTGACAAGGACGACCAGCCGCATGTGAACTTCTTTCCGTATCCGGGTGAATCGGGCGGTGCGTCGGGCATGGACGAGGCGGGAGTGATTGCGGCCGTGAAGGCAGCGCGCGGCCAGTGCGATCTGCTGGTGGTTTCCATCCACTGGGGCATTGAGTACGCGCCCGCGCCGCGCCCTGAGGACGTGGACATTGCGCACAAGATGCTCGATGCCGGCGCCAGCGTCATCGTGGGCCATCACCCGCACGTGCTGCAGCCGCTCGAGACCTACACAACCGTGGACGGGCGCAATACGGTGATCTTTTATTCGCTGGGAAATTTCCTGTCGAACCAATCCCGCACCTATGTGGATGGCCTCATGCCGGACAAGGATGGCGATCCGCGCGACTCGATGATGGGATTATTTTCAGCCGTGCGCAAGGACTACGGGCCGGGCGGCGTGCGCGTTGAGCTGGGCCATGTGGGCATTCTGCCGGTATGGGGCGAGAACAATCGCAACGACCTGGCCAGCGGGCGCGCGAAGACGACGGTGATCCGGCCCATCCTGATCGATCGCGAGATGCCGCGGCTGCAGGCGCGGCTCGACGAGCTCAACAAGATCGATGACGCTCACAAGAAGGACGCGTCTCAGCCAGAGCTGAGCGCCGATGAACAGAAAGAGTTCATTGCAGTCACGAGCCAATTGAAGCTGCTCGACGACCGGCGTCAGCAGATCCTGGCGCGCGTGGGCGATGAGTACGTGACCGATCCACCGAAACTGCCGGCGAAACCCTAGCGCCCGGGGGAACGCAGCCTAGGCTTTCTCCCCCGCCGCTTCCTTGCCGGCGATGAACCCCTGACACGTGCTCCGCGCCAGGCCATGCAGGCTGAAGCTGCCTGCGGAACCAGGCCGCCGGCGGCAACACCTGCGCCAGTAACCGCCGCCCTCTTAAAAAACTCTCGGCGTGAATTTTTCATTGCTTCCCCTCGCGCAGCATCTTCTCTCGCCAGTCGTACCGTCCGAGCTGATTCCGCACAAGCCGAATCAGCTATCCGGCCATCGTGGATCGCGGTCGTCCCGCGGAATTAAGCAGGAATTTGAGGTGTGTCTCTCGGCTGCCGAGCAATATATCACCCGTTGCCTAAGACCCAGGATTCAATCGAACGCAGCGTAGGTTATTCGCTACGGAGAAGGATCATTGTGTCTGTTTCCAGAAGGCTCTATGTCACTGTGCCTTTGTGATCGATTCCCTACAACTCACGCAGGGCGACGGCGACGGGGCGCAGCGCCGCGCGCACGGCGGGCAGCAAGCCGCCGAGAACACCCATGGCCAACGCGAAAACCACTCCCATCACAAGCAAGCTGAAAGTGATCTTGAAGGCGAAGGCTATGTTTGAGAAGGTCGAGAAGTTCATGGTCTGCGTGGTCATGCCGTTCAGCGGAAGCACGGCTAAACATCCGAGAACGCCGGCGATGAATGAAATCAGTAGGGCTTCGAAGAGGAATGAAAGGATGACGCTCATGCTCGAGAAGCCAAGCGCGCGCATGGTGGCGATTTCGCGCCCTCGTTCGGCGACGGCCGAGTACATCGTGTTGAGGGCGCCGAATACCGCGCCGATGGCCATAATGGCAGCCACCAGGCCGCCCAATACGGTGATCAGCTGCGTCATGGCCGAGGATTGCTTCGCATAGTAATCCACTTCGCGTTCCACTTCCAAATTCAATTGGGGATCGGAAGTGATGGAATCTTTGAATCTGTCGAAGGCCGCGGGCGAAGTGAGGTGAACGGTGGCAGATTGGAAGATGTTTTCCGGGCGCTTGAGCACCTCGTTCAGGATGCGCGCGTCGCACCACACTTCGGAATCGAACGACGATCCGCCTGCGTCGAATACCCCTACCACCTTCCACTCGCCACCACCGAAGGCCACGGTGTTTCCGACGGTCAGGCCCGCGTAGGTTTTCGAGGCATTTTTGCCGACGACGAGCTCATCCAGGCCGGAATGGAACATCCTCCCTTGAACGATCTTGACGAATTTGCGGATTTCGAGCACGTTGGGCGCAACGCCGCGCACCTCCACATTCGCGTCAGTGCCTGTGCTGATCAGCGGTATCGGAACGACGCCGACGACCTCTTGTGTGACCAGCGGCTGGCCAGAGGCATCGCGTGCGACACCTGGTTTATCCTGCACCAGCTTTACGGAATCGAGAGTGATGCCGCCCATCATTTCAGTGGTTGAGCCGGCTCGCATCACGAGCGCATCGTCGGGCGAACCTGAGGCCACAAGCGTGGCCCGGAAACCGCGCGCCAGCGAAAGCATGGCCACGAAGACGCCGACCGTACCGGCAATGCCCAGAATGGCCACGATGGTGGAAGTCCAGCGCGCCCGAATGCTGCGGAAGTTATAGGAAACCGGCACCGATCCGATAATCGGCGCCAGCAATCCGGCAACGATGCCGCCCACGATGACCAAGATCAGGAGCAAGGCAGCGATGGCCGCCAGAGTGATCACTGTACCGAAGATGAGTTTTGGCATCATTCTCAAACCCTCCGAAGGGCATTGATCACGCTCATGCGCATGGCGCCATAGGCGGGAAGAATTCCGCTGGCAAAGCCGACCAGGAGAGCGGCGATGACACCGTATGCCAACGTTTTGGCAGTAATGAGAAGCTGCGGCAGCAGACCAGCCATGGCGCGGCCAAGCACTGGAATAGCCACCATCGCGAGCAGCAAGCCCACACAACCGGCAAGAGCGATCACCATTGACTCTCCCAGGATGAATCCAAGAACGAGGCGATCAGGGAATCCGATGGCCTTGAGTACGCCCAGTTCATTCGTTCGCTCGCGCACGGAGATTGCCATCGTGTTTCCAGTGACCAGCAAGAGTGTAAAGAAGACAACGGTTCCGATCGAAACAATCAGGAATTTGATGTTTCCGAATTGCTTCACCCAACCCTCTGCAAACGCTGATTCCGTCTCGGTCTTGGTTTCGTAGGGTGAATTCAAGTACATGTTGTCGATGGCCTTGGCGATGCGCGGAGCGTCGTCGGGGTTCGCTATGAGAATCGTGTACCAGCCGACCTGTCCCTTGAGCGAATCGGGAATGCTCTCTTTGAAATATTCCCACTGAATCCAAAACTGGGTCTCGTCATCGTCCGGCCTGGCGCCGTTGTAGACGCCGTCGATGTTGAATTCGAAGGCTTTGCCCGCAAGCCCGTAGATGGTTGTCTTGATGGGAATGCGATCGCCGATCTTCCAACCGAAGCGCTTCATAGTGGCCGCGCCAACAATCGTGCCCTGGCGATCTTTCAGAAAGGTGTTCCATTGGTCATCGGGAACGATGAGTTCCGGGTAAACCTGCCGTTGATTTTCCGGGTCGATTACGTACTGCGGGAAAAAGTTCTTGGGATCCTGATATACGCCGCCGAACCAGTTTTCGTGCGTGACGTATTTCACACCCGGAATGCGCAGGATTTCATCCCGGTAAGACAGCGGGATGGTGTTGATGATGGAGGTGCGATTGATGGTGATGAGGCGATTGGCGCTCACGACGTCCGCTCCGCGGCTGAACGCGTCGTTCACCACTCCGAGCAGCGCAAACAAAAACAGCGCCACTGCGAACGAACCGATGGTCAGAATCAGCCGGGCCTTCTTGCGAAATA
>PLST01000156.1 GCA_003164255.1 Acidobacteriaceae bacterium
TACCCATTATGAAACCGGAAGAACCTCTCGTAGTCCTTTGCCAATCGCCGGAAACGTGCGGCCCACGCGAAGGAGCGTTCCACCACCCAGCGTTTTGGCAGAAGGACGAATCCGCGTTTGGCTTCTTCCAACTTGACGACCATCAAATGAATTCCTTGGGATTGCGCTGCCATGGCAGGCTCTTGCCCGGTATAGCCTTGATCCACATAAGCCACTTCCACACTTTCATCGGTGGC
Organism: Acidobacteriaceae bacterium; assembly: GCA_003164255.1. Lineage (GTDB taxonomy): Bacteria > Acidobacteriota > Terriglobia > Terriglobales > Acidobacteriaceae > Telmatobacter. Next base: position 237 of record PLST01000156.1, read on the forward strand.
CTCTTGAACTTCCCGGGCAAGATCGGCCACCTGTGCCCTTTCCTGCTCGTTGGCCGCAGTGACTTTCAGCGCCAGCAGGTGACCCAGAGTATCGACGGCTGCATGCACTTTGGATCCCTTCTTTCTCTTGTATCCATCGTATCCTGCACGATGGCCGCTTTCAGGCGTCGATTGCAGGGTGCGTCCGTCAAGGATTACGGCACTCGGGTGGTTTTGCCTTTCCAGCAGCACGCGAAGAATCATTCGCAAATCGTGCGCCATGGTTTCAAACACCCCGGCTTTGATCCATCGTTGGGTTTGTTGATGAACCGCATGCCAGGGAGGCAGATCATTGGGCAGCGCGCGCCAGGCGCATCCATAGCGTACAAGGTAACGAAGGGCGTTGAAGACATCCCTGATGCCGTGATCTCTCTGCGGAGCTTCTTCCTTCATTAAAGTCAGATAGGGCGCACAAAACGCCCATTCCTCAGCGCTTACATCGCTCGGATAGCCGCTTTTCCCAGAGCCTTTCTTGTAAATTTTTTTTGCCATCCCAAGCTTGATGCTTGGAAGTAATTAGAGCCTGTCCGAAAAGAAGTGGTTTTTTTAAGTCGTAGCGGGTGGGCTGTAACACCGGCCCCAAGCCACCACAATATATGGACAGAGTGCGGGTGTGTTTCTGGCTGAAGCATCGATTTCCAACCACTTACATCCAATTCAGCCTTTTTCGACGTAGTTCTCTTGTGGTCTTCCGGCAAAGGCACCGGGAAGAGTTAGGCGGCCTCTGCGACAGCCTGTTGTTCGCAAGCCCACGGCAACCGGGCGAGAACCCAGAGGTTATGGGAGAGAACTGCCCAATCCACCTGGATCTGGCGGTTCTCAAATCCTTTGGCTCGCGGTATGCCGCCCAAGAACACGTTCTTAAGCACTGCCACACGGGCCTCGGTTTGGGCGCGGCGGCGAATGGTGACTCGAAAAAGTTCATCCTGTCTCATGCGCCGCGCCAGTTCCCTGGGATCCCTCGGGCAGATTCCGTTGAAGAGACCTTCCTCATCGAGCATGCGCCTGCTGGCTTTGCTCTCAAAGCCTCGGTCGGCCACGACCCCGCAAAGCCGATCCGCGCTTTTTTCCTTCATCCCAGCATACCGCTGTTGAAGCCATTTCGCATCTCCCTCGCTGATCTCGCGTTTTAACTCGTGGTCCAAAATGAACCCGTCGGCGTTCTCCGCCAAAAACAGGCTGTTGCCAAATTCCACATCCGCCCCGGCTTTGCCGCGAACGATCACATGGAGATCGCTCTCGTAGAGACTCAAGATTTTCCCCGCGTTGGCAACCTTGCGTCCGCCGATGATCCGTTCGTGCGCCTGGCGTCGCGCCCGGGGCAGTTGGATGAGCACGTTGTCCATGCGCCGCAAGATGACTTCCGCCTCCTTGTGCGTCAGATCGCTCTGGTTCCAGTGTTTGTCCAGCGCATCCCGGTAGCGTTGTCCGTGCTCCTCGACCAACTTGCTCAATCCCTTGATGGCTCGCAGAACCCGTTTTCGCTCCCTCTTGCTGCCCGGCTTGCGCCGCGCCGCCGCGCTCATCCCCATCGACAGCGCGTTGATCTGCCGCAGAAAGTCCTCCGGCTCGGGAATCCGTCGTTTGAGTCCGTGGCGGCGGATCGTCAGGATGCATTTGACCAGCGTGCGAACCGCATCCCTCAACAGAACCCAGTCCGTCGGAAAATGGATGCACGCCTTCAGGCAGGTCGTATCCACCCAGGCCACGGACAGGTCCAGTTCGCTTTCCAACCCGATCTCGCGGGCGTGTTCCTCGTCGCAAACCGCCCGTGTCAGCGTCGCAAGAATCTTTTCCATCTGCTGCGCCGGCAACCAATGCGCGTAGTCCCGCAGGGTGCTCTTGCCCGGAACCCGGATCAGCGCGAACTCCTCCAACCCGCAGAACCAGCGGTAAAGCGGCGACATCGCCAGCACCTTGCTGATCTCTCGGTAACTGCCCCCGACCAGGTTCTTGAGCACCGTGCAACGAAGCGCCCGAGAGCTGTGCGTCAGGTATCGCTCGATCGCTTTGGCTCCCGTCTGAACCTGTTCCCCGGCGGCTTCCAACTTCGCCGCATTGGCTTCGAACTGCTCCTGACTCAGCTCCAGAAACATCCGATCCACCCCGCTGTGCCTCAATATCAGATCCACTCGTTCCAGAAGCCGCTTCTCATCCTCATAATCTTTACATCCAAAAACCGGTTGAAGTGCTGGACGAAGGTGCTCTTGAATTGCTACGATTTTGCTCATTGGCGGTTGTTCTTTTTTGTTTGGCGACAAAATTATAACCACCCAATTTCGGGCATGGCAGCGTTTTTCGCTGTTTATGCCCGGACTTTTTTACACTCTTCCCCTCTACAGATCTCGTCCCAGCAACCCCGGACAGGGTCCAGATAGGGCGCGCAAAACGCCCNNCGAGCAGATGCGAATCTGCTCAAGCTGTCCGCCATGTGCCCGAAGTGCCGGCGGCTCGTCTGGAGATTTGCCGGGGAAAGAAGAATTGGGACCTGATGCAGGCTGCGGCAATAGTAATAGGCGACTTTCCAGAAATCTGTGGTATTGTCACAGATGAGTAATAAATTCGGTGGTTTTACGCGTCGTGGGCCTGATAATCTTACTGAAGAACTGGCCGTTGTGCTTTCGATGAAAGCTGCCTATGAATTTAAGGCCCTTTTCACGATCATTCATGAGAATCTCCGGGCACGTAATGCCGCAAATGGAGGTGAAGAGATGCTGCGCCTGCGTGTATACGAAAAACTTCAGAATCTCGTCGGGCAAGGCATCGTGAAGAAAAAAGGAAAGAAATATCAAGGTGTAGCTACTGCA
>PLST01000395.1 GCA_003164255.1 Acidobacteriaceae bacterium
GGATCGAGCATGGCGTTGTGATCCGCAAAAGTGATGTACTGGAAGATCATCTTGGTGTTGTCTTTGTCGAAGCTGCCCCATCCGCCATTGCGGCATTGCATGGCCAGCACCCAGTCAATGGCCCGCTCGGCAACCTGGTGCTGATAGCGCTCGCGCGGGTTGTCAACGCGGTTAAGCGCAAGCAGTACCTGGGCAGTATCGTCCGTGTCGGGGTAAAACTCGTTGTTGAACTCGAAGTACCAGCCGCCGGGCTCAACGCCGGGAACCTTGACCGACCAGTCCCCTTTATGGCGCACTTCCTTTGAGAGCATCCAGTCAGCGGCCTTGATGAGACGCGGATCGTTGCGGGGCACACCAGCCTCGCTCAGCACATACACAGCCTGTGCCGTGTCCCAGACAGGCGAGACACACGGCTGCATGCGAAACGTGGGTTCGGGCAAATCGTCACTGGCAGCCTGCTCAATGCCCAGCTTCTCAAATTCGTCGCGGGCACGAATCACCTGCGGATCATCCTCGGAGTACCCCAGGCAGCGGAGTGCAATGATCGCGTTCAACATGGCCGGATAGATTGCGCCGAGTCCATCCGTCATTTCCAGCCGCTCCAGCATCCACTTTTCAGCCTTGCGCAGAGCGATGGTGCGCACCGGGCGCATGTGCACGGCCTCAGCCCAATGCATCAGCCGATCGAGGATGATGAAGAAGTTGCGCCAGCTGAACAGACGCTTGCGGTCACGGCGCAAACGCAGGATGGAATTGGCGCGGCCGCCAACGAACAACTCATCGATTCCCTGCTCAGCAGGAATCTTCTTGTATGGCTTTTTGGCGTAGATGATCGCCAGCGGAACAAGAATGGAGCGGGACCAGGACGAAATCTCGTAGATGTTGAAGTAGAACCAGTTGGGAAAGAGAACAATCTCGGGCGGAATGGCGGGCACGGCGTCGTAGTCGTACTGGCCGAGCGCGCAAAGGTACATCTTGGTAAAGGTGTTGCAAGCGACCACGCCGCCGTGGGCAAGAATCCACTCGCGGCATAGGGTCAGACGCGGATCCTCTGGCCCGACACCCATGAGCTTGGCTGAGAAATAGCACTTGACCGACAGCGAGATGTTGCCGGGACCGCCCGGATAGATGCTCCAGCTGCCATCCTCATTCTGGTAGCGCATCATCTCGGTAAATGCGCGCTTCAACCTTCCGGGATCACCGCTTTCAAGCAANNGTGGTCCTGCGAACGAACGATTGCTGAGTCAACATCCGCCAGGTCCGCGTCAATCCGGCCAAACCTGGGTACCGCAGATTGTGATTTCGCCTGCTGAAAGCTCATGCGATTCAAAATGCCTCAGTTTCTTCAGTGCGAGCAATATCTAAACGACTCGAGGGCGCCTGTGTTTCCAATGGGCGCGCCCTCAGATTGAGAATCCCTATGCTCAGGAAAAAGTTTTTCAGGCCCTCACGGCAACCGAACCGTCGCCGTCCGCGCTTCCAATCGCCTGGATGATCTCGGGCGGTAGTCCAAAACGCACGTTCTCGGGCATGACTTCTATCTCTTGGACGCTTGTGAAACCATTTTGATGCAAATAGTTGACTACGTCCTCAACCAGAATCTCGGGGGCCGAGGCGCCCGCCGTNNAGGTTGCGCGACACTTCGACCAGCCGGTTGGAGTTGGAACTGTTGGTGGAACCGACCACCAGCACCAGCCCTGCATCGTGAGCCACATTGCGAACCGCAACCTGGCGATTCTCAGTGGCGTAGCAGATGTCCTGCGAGTGGGGGCCGACAATGTTTGGAAACTTCAATTTGAGCGCATGGATAATGTCGCGCGCTTCGTCGAGCGAAAGCGTGGTTTGCGTCAGATAGGCAACGCGATTGGGGTCCGGAACCTGCACCAGGTCCACCTCCGCCACGTTCGAAACCACCTGCGTAACCTCAGGAGCTTCACCCAGCGTGCCTTCGATCTCATCGTGGTCGCGATGGCCGATGAGGATGAGCGAATAGCCTTGCTTGGCAAACTTGACTGCCTCAATATGGACCTTTGTTACCAGCGGGCAGGTCGCGTCAATCACCTTCAGGTGGCGCCCCTTGCTGATCTCGCGAACAGCGGGTGAAACACCGTGGGCCGAGTAAATCACGCGCTGGCCATCGGGCACATCGTCGATCTCGTGGACGAAGATGGCGCCTTTCTCTGCCAATTCGTTGACAACATAGCGGTTATGGACGATTTCGCGGCGCACGTAGATGGGCGCACCGAAGGTTTCAAGGGCGATCTTGACGATGTCGATCGCGCGCACCACTCCGGCGCAAAAGCCTCNNAACACCCTCTTCTGGCTGGGGGAAGTCCCGGCGGCATTACCGTTTGGGATGGAATCTAGGACAGTTGTGGTCACATCACCCAGTATACCAATGGGCCGGATAAAAAACAGCGCAGATACGCGGGGGTAGGTCGATGTGCAACAGAGCCCAAAAGGAGGGCGGGCGCTGGCGGCTCTCCTGGTTCAAATATGAAGTGCAACAAGGTTTGCGAGCGCCTGCATCTCTTCCCGGCTGACATCCGTGGACTGACTGTCAGCCCAAAGGTGAGATTCGCCCCGAGGCGCAATCCGAGGGCGGACAAAAACGCGCTAATTACATGCAAGAACGCGCAAAAAAACGACCAAAAATGCACCTTAAGCGCATCAGGTGTCCGCCAGTAAGAGTCATTTCCTTAAGAAACCGTCGTGCTGGTCCTGGTCACTTAACTGCCCTTCACCTACACCTGCCAAATCGTCGCGTCCTGGCTGCTGTTTTGCGCGCAAATCAGCAGTTCACAGCCGCTCAAAAAACTTTGTGTGCGCAAAATGCGCAACCACAAATTCCCCTCCCTGCCGGGTGCTGGGGAGCATTCGTGCATCCAGTTCTACTTCTTTTGCGGAGCCGCCAGCGTGAGGACGACCGTCTTGTCTCCGGCAGAGTTGTGCAGGGTAACTTTGCGTTGTTCGCCGGCTTTGCCAAAGAGGTACTCGTTGGCGGTTTCTCCAAGGTCCGGAGTGAGCGGCTTGCCGTTGACCGTGACGATCTCGTCGCCAGGTTTCAGGCCGGCATGGTCGGCGGGCGAACCCGCGTCCACGGCGGCGATGAGGGCTTTATCTGTGGCCTTGGGGTCCAGTTGGAAGCCGGTTCCGCCCAGGTCACTAACTTTGACGTAACCGTAGGGCTCAAATTTACTGGTGCAGATGGCCAGAGCAAGCGGTGCGGCGGGACCTGCGCCCATGCAGGGAACAAACTGATTTTCCCAATTGATGAGCGGCTTGACGACGATCATGAATCCCGACATTTTGGGCCCGGGAGGAGCGGTCTGGGGTGCTCGAGCGTAGCTGACAGGAACGACAGCTCCGGCGCGGCGCACAGTAAGTTGCAGCGTCTTTCCGCTCGCGCCAAAACTTCGCTCGACGGCCAGCTCAGCAGGCGGGCGGTGCGAGGGTTTGCCGTCAACGGCGGTGACTGCATCTCCCACGGCGAGCCCTGCCTGCGCGGCCGGTGATCCGGGATCGACCTTGGTGACGACTCCGTCATTGCTGCCGGAAGTGCTGAGGGTGAGGCCGCTTTGGCCGAGTTCGGTGGTGGGCAGGAAGCCCGACTGGAGAGCGACGTTGACGCACTTTTGGGCAACGGGACCGCCGATGGGACCGATACCGAGGCAGGGCGCCTGCGCTCCCTGCGCATTGACGAGTTGCTCACTGACGACCTGGGCGGCTGCGGGTAAGGCCCCAGAAGCTACGATCAACGACGTGAGTCGAAAGGACGTGAGCAGAACAGCTCGCTTGAACAACAATGGGAGACCTCCGGAAGGGGAAGGAAGACGAAATCCAATGTATCACGCAGATTGGGCCGGGGTACCTGCGCGCGAGGATTTGTCCATTGGGGCTCCAGGCCGCGTGATGGATGGGGCGCGAGGCTCTGTTTGCGAGTTCATTGAGGAGCAACAGGCAATGGTCACAGTAGCTCAGTATCCTCAAATGCCGCGCGCCATACTCATAGCCATGAAAAAGACTCTGCTCGGCCTCGTGCTCCTCTTCTGCTTCGCAGTCCCGTATGCGGCGCAGGCGCAGGTGGTGATTGTGGTTCACCATCGTCATCACCATCACCATCATCACCCTTACAACAGAATGAACCTCGGCCAGTAAGTGGTTGAGAATCCCGTTGTCCCACCCTTGCCGCGTTTGTTTCCTCAAAGAGAAACGTCAGGGATGGGGCACGTAGTTCCGGAATTAACTTAGAAAAATCCAGATACAAGCCAACTACCACCGATTCAGCCGTGTTTTCCTCAGTCGCCCCGTTTCCACGGTGAATGTACGCTCGTGGATTCTCCGACCGCGGCTAAAATCAGACTTAGCCATGGCCGAATTCACGCACCTACATCTCCACACTGAATACTCCCTGCTCGACGGCGCTTGCGACGTCAAGAAGCTTGTTGACCGCGTGGCCGCGCTCGGCCAGAAGTCTGTGGCCATGACCGACCACGGCAATATCTATGGCGCCGTGCATTTTTTTGAAGCGGCCAAGGAAAAAGGCGTCAAGCCGATCCTCGGATGCGAGCTCTACATCTCAAAAAACGAAGATCACCGGGCTCCGGGCGAGGGCGATGATAACAATCACCTGCTGGTGCTGGCGCAGAACGAAGAGGGCTACAGGAACCTGATCCGGATTACGTCGGAGGCATCACTGCACGGGTTCTACCGAAAGCCGCGCGTGAGCAAGAACTACCTGGCGCAGCACTCGGAAGGGTTGATTGGGTTTTCAGGCTGCCTGAGCGGTGAGCTTTGCGAGCACCTGGTGGCGGGCGAATACGAGAAGGCGAAGGCCACGGCGGCGCAGTACCAGGACATCTTCGGCAAAGGCAATTTCTTCCTTGAGATCCAGGACCAGGGGCTGGAGCAGGAGAAGCGGATTCAGGATGCGCTGTTCCGGCTGGAGCGGGAACTGAAGATTCCCATGGTGGCGACGAACGACTCTCACTACCTGTGCGGCGAAGACTCCACCGCGCACGACGTGATGCTGTGCGTGCAGACCGGAGCCAAGGTCCACGACAAGGAACGATTCCGGTTCGACAGCGACCAGTTTTTTGTGAAGAGCGCCGATGAAATGGCGGTGATGTTCAAGGATTCGCCGGATGTATTGCAGCGGACCATGGAGATTGCCGAGCGCTGCAACCTGAAGCTGAGCAAAGTGGACAATCCGTTTCCGGAGTTTGCGGTTCCGGAGGGTCACACGATCGACAGCTACTTTGAGGCGGTTTGCCGGGAGGGATTGCGGAAGCGGTTGGAGACGGCCGTGCAGCAACTGGAGCTGCGCGGCGTGTTGCGCCATCCGAAGCATGAGTACGAGGCGCGGCTGGAGTTCGAGATCGGGATCATCAAGCAGATGACCTACTCGGGCTACTTTCTGATCGTGTGGGACTTTATCAAGTACGCGCGCGACCATGGGATTCCCGTGGGGCCGGGACGCGGATCGGGCGCCGGATCGCTAGTGGCGTACGCGATGGAGATCACCAACGTGGATCCGTTGCAGAATGCGCTCTTGTTTGAGCGGTTTCTGAATCCTGAGCGCGTGTCGATGCCGGATATCGACGTGGACTTCTGCATGAACCGCCGCGGCGAAGTGATTGAGTACGTAACGCGGAAGTACGGGCGCGAGCAGGTGGCGCAGATTATCACGTTCAATACGATGGCCGCGAAGGCGTCCATCAAGGACTGCGGGCGCGCGCTCGATATGCCGTATGGGGATGTGGACCGGATTGCGAAGCTGGTTCCGGCCACGGTGGGCATGACGCTGGACAAGGCCCTGGAAGAAGTGGCGGAGCTGAAAAAGGCGTACGACACCGATGCGCAGATTCGCACGCTGCTGGATACGGCGAAGAAGCTGGAAGGACTGGTGCGCGGGTCGGGCGTTCATGCCTCGGCGGTGGTGATTGCACCGCGGCCGCTGACCGAACTGGTTCCTTTGGCGAAGACGAAGAACGACGAAATTGTGACGGCCTACGACATGAAGGCCGTGGAAAAAATGGGCCTGCTGAAGATGGACTTCCTGGGCCTGACAACGCTGACGGTTATTGACGATTGCCTGAAGCTGATTGAGCGTGGCACGGGCGAGAAGCTGGACATTGAAGCGATTCCGCCGAGCGACGAGGAGACATTCAAGAAGGTATTTCACGCGGCGCTGACCTCGGGCGTGTTTCAGTTTGAGTCGAGCGGAATGCGGGATGTGCTGCGGCGCTACAAGCCGGACACGGTGGAGGATCTGACGGCGTTGAATGCTCTGTACCGGCCGGGGCCGATCCAAGGTGGCATGATCGACGATTTTATCGAGCGTAAGCTGGGCCGGCGCAAGGTGGAGTACATGTTGCCGGAGCTGGAAGGGATCCTGAAAGAGACGCTGGGCGTGATCGTGTACCAGGAACAGGTGATGCAGATTTCGAACGTGTTGGCGAGCTACTCGCTGGGCGAGGCGGACCTGCTGCGCCGGGCAATGGGCAAGAAAAACGCGGATGAGATGGCGAACCAGCGGGACCGCTTTATGAGCGGTGCGGCGGCGCTGGGACACAAAAAAGAAACGGCCGGCGAACTGTTCGACCAGATGGACAAGTTTGCCGGATACGGATTCAACAAGTCGCACTCGGCCGCGTATGCGCTGCTGGCCTACCAGACGGCTTACCTGAAGACGCATTACCCCGTGGAATTTATGGCAGCGCTGTTGACGTCAGAAACTTCGAAGCCGGAGAGCGTGGTGAAGTACATTGGCGAGTGCCGCGAACTGGGCATCAGCGTGGAGCCGCCGGATGTGCAGATTTCAGGCCCGCAGTTTACGCCGCATGTCCAAGAGAGCGGAAAGGCGATCCGGTTTGGGCTGGCCGCAGTGAAGAACGTGGGCGGGAATGCGATTGAGTCAATCATGAAGGCGCGGGAGGAAGTGGGCGGGCGCTTCAAGAACCTGTGGGAGTTCTGCGAAAAGGTGGACCTGCGGGTGATGAACAAGCGGGTGATCGANNGGGCTGTTCGGCTTGTTCAACGAAGGGCCGGCGCCGGGACGGGATGAAGACGATTTGCCGCGCGTTCCCGACTGGGAAGAGGGAGTGCGGCTGGCGAATGAAAAAGAGGTGCTTGGATTTTTTGTTTCGGGACATCCGCTGGACAAGTACGCGGAGAAGCTGAAGAACCTGACGGGCGTAATTACGACGGCGGAGGCGCTGGAGCGCAAGCCTCCGGAGCGGAGATGGGGACAGCCGACCGATCCGGCGGATGAGTTGCTGGTGGCGGGAACGATTGTGGGCTTGCGGGTGCAGAAGAGCAAGCGTGACCAGAAGCAGTATGCACAGGCGGTGCTCGAAGATGCGACGGGCAGGATCGATTTGATTTGCTTCTCGCGCGACTACGAAAAGCTGCAGGAACAGTTGAAGATTGAAGCTCCGGTGCTGGTGCGCGGCGTGCTGATGGGCGACGAGGATGCGGCGCCGAAGATTTCAGTAAGCATGATCCAGGCGCTGGACGATGTGCAGGTGAAGCTGCCGGCGGGCGTGCGGATCCGTGTGAACCTGGACAGCGCAACTGAGGAAATGTTTGCGGAGTTGAAGAGTGCGGCGGATGCGGCTCCGGGGCCGGGCAAGGTGATGCTGCACTTGGAAAAGAAGGGCGAGTGGGCGGTGATTCTGGAGCCGCCGGGCATGAATGTGGCCGCGGACCGAAGCTGGGTGGCACGGGTGGAAGAGATTGCGGGTAAAGGATCGGTGCAGGCTGTGGGGTAGGTTTGGATTTGGCGTTGATAAAGCGCGCGGCGAAGGGGACGGATGCAATATCGACGGCTGGGCAACGGGCCGCTGGAAGTTTCGGAGTTGAGCTTTGGCACATGGTTGACGGTGGCTGGAGGCGTGGGCCGGGAGCAGGCTAACCGGTGCATTCATGCAGCTTTGGATTGCGGAATTACGCTGTTCGACACGGCGAACCAGTATGGCGCGGGCGAAGCAGAACGGGGGCTGGGCGAGGCGCTGAAGAGCTTTGCGCGCGACCGATATTTAATTGCAACGAAGTTGTATTTTCCGGTGGGCGATGAGCCGGATCATGGGCTGAGCGCCGCGCAGATCGAAAAACAATTGGATAGGTCGCTCACGCGGCTGGGCACGGACGTGATCGATTTGTACCAGTGTCACCGGTTCGACAAGGAGACTCCGCTGGAAGAGACGATGGAGGCGCTCAGCAGCGCAGTGAAGTCGGGCAAGGTGCGGGCCATCGGCTTCAGCGAGTGGACGGCAGAGCAGATTGACGCGGCAGCGAAGATTGCAGGCGATGAGGCACTGGTTCCCTTCTGTTCAAGCCAGCCACAGTACTCGATGCTTTGGCGCAAGCCGGAGAGCAATGTGTTTGAGGCGTGCGCGCGCCATGGCATCGGGAACCTGGCGTTCTCTCCACTGGCGCACGGAGTGCTGACGGGAAAGTACAAGGCGGGCGAAGCGCCTCCGCCAGGAAGCCGCGCGGCCAGCGAAGAGATGAATCAATTTATGGAATCTGCGGGGCGGCACTACCGGTCAGATTATCTGTTGGCCGCGGTGGAAGAGCTGAAACCGATTGCCGCAGAGCTGGGGCTGACCATGGCGCAGATGGCGCTGGCATGGGTTCTTCGCCGGCCTGAAGTTGCCTCTGCGATTATCGGCGCGTCGCGTCCGGAGCAGGTGGTAGACAATGTGCGCGCGGTGGGCGTAACTCTGCCGGATGAAGCGCTGAAGAGGATGGACGAGGCAGTAGGGCGGGTTGCGGTCTGGGACTAGGAAGGTGGACGGCGTGCTTGGTAGTGGACACCATCGACCCTCATCAAGATAGATCAGAAATCTCTAGAAGAACGTCTGGACTACATCGACAACCTGAAATGTTGAGTCGAGCACCGGCAGGGTGCGCCACTTGTCGAAGGTGAGGCAAGGGTGCGCGATATCGAAGGCGATCATGTCGCCGACGCGAATGTCGTCCTTCGGAGCGATCTGCATGTAGGCGTGCTGGTCCATCATTTTGGTGAGTGACCAGTTGGCCGGCGCGGGATTAGGCGCGGAGGCGCCCGGCCGGTAGTGAAGCGCTGGCGTGGGAAGGCCGGAGTCGAATGCGGCATCGCGCTTGCCGAGGGAGACAATAGCGCGTTCAGCCTCGGGAATGGATTGTACGTAGGCCCAGATGTGAAGCGCGGGCTCAAGACCGGAGTGCATGCGTCGGGCGATGGGATTGTCGGCGAGGATTCTGGCCTGTGCCTTGCGGTAAGCGCCGACGTCGTGGGTGAGATAGCAGCCGGGACGCAGAATGAGTTCGACGGCAGCGCCGAAGCCGGCTGCGGAGAATATTTCGGCGACGACGTCGTACCAGGCGGATCCTGCGCCGGAGAGGATTGCGGGCGTGCGATGGAAACGGCCATCGGTGAGGAGGGTACGAATGACGTGGACTGCGCGCTCAAGAAAGGCGCGGATGGAGGGCTCGTCGTCGAGGACGCCTTCGTAGACTTCAACGCCACAGAGCTCAATGGATTGGCTCCATTGGGAGAGCGCGGCGAGGACGGCCTGTAACTGCTGGTCGTTGCGAATGCCGGCGCGACCACCCATGACGCCGAGTTCGAGCAGGACGTTGAGACGCTGGTTGCGGGCGGCGAAGAAGGCGCCGAGTTGGTTGACCTGCCGGGGTGAATCGACGAGGCAGTAGTAGGTGAAGCCGGGATCGCTGAGAAGGTGGGAGATGAGGGTCATGTTCTGGCGGCCGATGAGCTGGTTGGCCATGAGGACGCGGCGGACTCCGTGCTGCCAGGCAACGAAGGACTGATGCGCGGTGGCGAGCGTGATTCCCCAGGCACCTGCTTCGAGTTGCATCTGGAACAGCCGCGGGGCCATGGTGGTCTTGCCGTGTGGCGCGAGCTGGATGCCGTAGGCGCGCATGAACTCGCGCATCCAGGCGAGGTTGTGGTGGAGCTTCTCTTTGTAGAGGACCGCGCAGGGGAGGGTGAGGTCTTCAAAAAGGAGATTCCAGCCGAGAGCGGCGATTTGCTGGGGCGACTGCGACTGTTGAAGAAAGCCGAGGCCCTTGTTGAGCGGAGAGATGATGGAGAGTGGGGATGGGATTGGTGGAACGGGCTGGTTCATCGCATGGATCTCCGGTTAGGATTCAAGAAACGCGGAATGCCCTGGTTGAAGAACACACACAGCATATAGCGTATATCTTTGGAATGCAGTGATGATGAATTGCGATGTGCTGATCCGGAATGCGGCGGTGCTGGACGGGAGCGGGACCGCGGCTGTGCGGGGGGATGTGGCCGTGGTGAAAGACCGCATTGTCGCTGTGGGGCCCGAACTCGGTTGGCGCGGCGCAGAGACGGTTGACGCGGATGGAATGGTGCTGTCGCCGGGATTCATCGATGTGCACACGCACGACGATACTGTCGTGATCGGCAATCCGGCGATGCTGCCCAAGTTGTCGCAGGGCGTGACCACAGTGATTGTGGGCAATTGCGGGATCAGCGCATCGCCTGTGACGCTGAAGGGCGAGCCGCCTGACCCGATGAACCTGCTGGGAACAGCGGAGGCGTTTCGCTATCCGACGTTTGCGGCGTACGTGGCGGCGATTGCGGAGGCGAGGCCAGCCGTGAACGTGGGGGCGCTCGTTGGGCACACGGCCCTGCGCAATAATCACATGGACAGGCTGGACCGGACGGCAACAGAAGACGAAATTGCCGGGATGCGCGGGCAGCTCGCAGAGGCACTCGAAGGCGGGGCGCTGGGGTTGAGCTCAGGGCTTGCCTATCTCTCGGCCAATGCGGCGACGACAGAAGAAGTAATGCGGCTGGCGGAGCCGCTGGCGGGGGCCGGAGCGATCTACACGACGCACATGCGCACCGAGACCGAGACGATTCTAGATTCGATGCGCGAGGCCTTCGAGATCGGACGGATGAACCGCGTGCCGGTGGTGGTGTCGCACCTGAAGTGCGCGGGGATTGCGAATTGGGGACGGAGCGGAGAGGTGCTTGAGGCGCTGGAACTGGCGCAGCAGGAGCAAGAGACAGGATGCGATTGCTATCCTTATGCGGCCGGCTCAAGCACGCTGGACCTGCGGCAGGTAGATGAACAAGTGAAGATCACGATTACCTGGAGCCAGCCGCACGACGAAGTGGCGGGAAAGAATTTGGCAGAGATCGCGGCGGGATGGAACGTAACGCAGATGGAGGCGGCGCGGCGGC
>PLST01000359.1 GCA_003164255.1 Acidobacteriaceae bacterium
TCGACACCTTCTGCTCCTCGGGACCTGGTGGACAGTCTGTGAACACGACTTACTCCGCCGTTCGCATCACCCACCTGCCCACCAACACGGTGGTCAGTTGCCAGGACGAGAAATCCCAGATCAAGAATCGCGAAAAGGGAATGCGCGTTCTGCGTTCGCGCCTGTACGAGCAGGAAATGGACCGGCAGAATGCCGAGCTCGCCAAGGAACGCAAGCAGCAGGTCGGCACTGGCGACCGCAGCGAGAAGATCCGNNCAGGCCGAACAACTGAAGGCTGACAGCCAGGTCGCGTGACCCTCAAAAGCTGGATCGCCAACGGCGAGAAGCGCCTGCGCGGCGGGCCGCATCCCGAGCGTGCGCGTCTCGATGCGGAATCGCTCCTGCTCCATCTCATCCAGTGCGACCGCGCCTTCCTCGTCGCCCACTCCGATGAAATGCTCAACGCCGAGGGAGCGGTGCGTTACTACGCGCTGATTGAGCGGCGCCTCGCCGGCGAGCCCATCCAGTACATCACCGGCCAAACCGAGTTCTACGGCCTGCCGTTTCGCGTTGACAGCAGCGTGCTCATTCCCCGGCCTGAGACCGAGCACCTTGTTGAGAAGGCCCTTTCGCTCGCAGGAAGTTTTCCCCATCCGCATATCGTGGACGTCGGCACAGGCTCGGGTGCGTTAGCCGTTGCGCTTGCCCACAAGCTACCCTTCGCGAGCATCACGGCTATCGACCTTTCCGCGCAGGCCCTGGTGGTTGCGCGAGCGAACGCGGAGCAGAACGCCGTCACCAATCGAATCCGTTTTCTTCAGGGCGATCTGCTCGCACCTGTCGCGGGCGAGACCTTCCACATCGTCGTCTCCAACCCACCCTATGTGGCCGAAAGCGACCGCGCTTCTCTTGCCGTAGAGGTCCGCGACCACGAACCGGAACTTGCTCTGTTCGCCGGTACCGACGGACTCGCCGCCTACCGCGATCTCATTCCCCAGGCCCACGCTGTCCTTGTCCCGGGCGGCTTCATTGCTCTTGAAATAGGCTGCGGCCAGCACTCCGCCATCAGCACACTTCTCGCCGAGGCAGGTTTTACCCAGATCGATTTCACTTCTGACCTGCAGGGTATTCAGCGCGTCGTCACCGCCCGCCGCTGATCCGAACCGCCGCGCGCCTCCGCCCCAATCGAATATTCTTATTACAATAAAAGTTCTGGAAGGAATCCCGTTATGCCCTCATCGAAAGGTTACGGAACCGCGAACGCGCAATCTCCGCTCGCGCCCATCAGCTTCACCCGCCGCGAGCCCGGCCCCACCGAGATTCTCATCGAAATCCTTTACACCGGCGTCTGCCACAGCGACCTGCACATGGCGCGCAACGAGTGGGGACAGTCCATCTACCCGCTCGTGCCCGGTCACGAAATCCTCGGCCGTGTTGCTGCCGCCGGCAGCAAGGTAACCAAATTCAAGGTGGGCGACATTGCTGCCGTTGGCGTCATCGTTGATTCCTGCCGCAAATGCGCTCCTTGCAACCACGGCGAAGAGCACTTCTGCAAAGAGGGCGCGACCCTCACCTACGCCGCCAAAGATCGCGTCGACGGATCCATCACCATGGGCGGCTACTCCAACAACTATGTTGTCGACGAGCGCTTCGCCCACACGGTTCCTTCCAACCTCGACCCGGCCGGCGTGGCCCCGCTGCTCTGCGCGGGCATCACCACCTACTCGCCGCTGCGCCACTGGAAGGTCGGCCCCGGCATGAAAGTCGGCATCGTAGGGCTCGGCGGCCTTGGCCACATGGCGCTCAAGTTCGCCCATTCCTTCGGCGCGCACGCCGTGCAGATCACCACCTCGCTCCGCAAGAAGGAAGACGCCTTGCGCCTGGGCGCCGACGAAGTCATCCTCTCCACCGACGAGGCGCAGATGAAGGCGCATGCCGATTCGTTCGACTTCATCCTCGACGCAGTCTCCGCTCCGCATGCGCTTGAGCCTTACCTCGCGCTGCTCAAGCAGGATGCAACCATGACGCTCGTGGGCCTGCCGGAGAAGCCGCCCTCCGTCGATGTCTTCTCGTTGATCTCGAAACGCGTCTCCATCGCCGGATCCATGATCGGCGGCATGATTGAGACGCAGGAAATGCTCGACTACTGCGGCAAGCACAACATCACGGCTGACGTCGAAGTCATTCCCATCCAGAAAGTCAACGAAGCTTTCGAGCGCATGTTAAAGCAGGATGTGAAGTATCGCTTCGTCATCGACATGAGCACGCTTGCGTAGTTGCTGAGCACGAAAAAGGCCCCGTTTGCCATCAGCAAGCGGGGCCTCTGCTATTTCGAACGCGATCGCTAGACCGATCCACCAGAGCTTGTGAGCCCCGTCTTAGTCAGGTCCCGGTAAAACCCAAGGTCTTTGCCCAACAAACTTTTCGTAATATAAGCAACCTGCCCATAGTGTTGTGCGAAGTGTTCCACCACCTGGTAAACAGCATCGAGCCCGCGCACCTTGTAGCCCTGGATCTCGTAGGGAGCCAGCAGTTCCTCGGTTGTCAGCCGGTCGAGCACCTTCGCCGCCTTGTCCAGCGTGGCGCCCAGCCGTTGCAGCAGCTCAGCCGCAGTCAAACCTCTGTCGGCCGCAAATTCGGCTGGCCTGTCGCGCCTGTCCTCGTTCCGGTCAAACGAATCCACCAGCCACTGCGTGATATTCCCGTTCAAATGCAGCAGCAGATTGCCGATGGTGTTTGACGCCTCATTCGGCCGCCACCACACCTGTTCCACCGTGAGCGGCTCCACGCAAGCCTTCATGCGCGGCCATTGCCGGTTCATCAGCCTGTCGCGCGAGAATGCGAGAAAGATCCCTGCGAGTTCGGAATTGGTTTCCGTCATGCGTGTCTCCTACGGCTCGATCGCCGACTCTCCGAAGGGCTTTTCATCGCGTTCCTTCTGCCGGCCCGCGCTCTTGAACTCTTAAACCAGCTCGTAGCCGGCGAACCAGTAACCTATTTCAAAGGCTGCTGTCTCTTCAGCGTCCGAGCCGTGGATGGCGTTCTCCCCGATCGACTTTGCAAACTGCTTGCGGATGGTGCCCGGCTCGGCGTTTGCTGGATTCGTTGCGCCCATCAGCTTGCGCAAGTCGGCAATGGCGTTGTCCTTCTCAAGAACCATTAGCACCAGCGGACCCGAGGACATGAACTCGCAAAGCCCGTCGAAGAACGGCTTGCCGGCGTGCACGGCGTAAAATCCCTCCGCCTGCTTCTTTGAGATCGACTGCTTTTTGAGCGAAACAATCTTGAAGCCGCCCTTGTCGATGGCCGCGAGAATGGCGCCGATGTAGCCGTCGCGAACGGCGTCCGGCTTGATGATGCTGAAGGTGCGTTGTGCCACTGGTTTTGCTCCTGAAAAATGAATTTCTCTTCTTCTAATTGTAATTGCCGGCCGCATCAAGCGGGCTTCGACGGATGGTAGTGGAGCGTTCTGAAGATGCAGTCGTTCGGACGCGCTCTCGCAGTCTCCACCTGTTCTGCCAATTCGTCTGGACCGCCGTAAAACACCACTACCCGCCGTTACAGCGGGCAGTGGTGAGAGTAGCCAGGAGCAAGAGGCTAAGAGCTAGCAGCTGCCTTTCACGCCTTCCCAATCACATGCGCCAGCGTCGCCCCAATCTCCGCCGGCGAAACCACTACATGAATCCCCGCCGCGGTCATAGCCTTCATCTTGTCGGCCGCTGTGCCCTGGCCGCCGGAGATGATCGCGCCCGCGTGCCCCATGCGCCGTCCCGGAGGCGCTGTCTGCCCGGCAATAAAACCAACCACCGGCTTCTTCACGTATTGCTTCACAAACTCCGCAGCCGCTTCCTCCGCTGATCCGCCGATCTCGCCGATCATGATGATCGCTTCAGTTTCCGGATCGTCGTTCAACAACCGCAACGCATCAATGTGCGTGGTGCCGATGATCGGATCACCGCCAATACCGATCGCCGTTGACTGCCCGATGCCCCGCTGTGTCAACTGGTGCACGGCCTCGTAGGTCAGCGTGCCGGAGCGCGATACGATGCCGATCGAACCCTCTTTGTGAATGCGCCCAGGCATGATGCCAATCTTCGCCTTGCCCGGCGAAATCACGCCCGGGCAATTTGGACCAATCAACCGTGAAGGCGAGTTCTTCAGCTTCGCCCACACCTTCACCATATCCAGCGTCGGAATGCCCTCGGTAATGCAGACGATCAGGGCAATGCCCGCGTCCTCCGCTTCAAGAATCGCGTCAGCGGCAAACGGCGGCGGCACAAAAATCATGGTCGCGTTGGCCCCTGTCTCCTTCACCGCGTCGGCCACCGTGTTGAACACCGGCCAGCCTTCGTGGATGGTGCCGCCCTTGCCCGGCGTTACGCCGCCCACAACCTTGGTGCCATACTCCGCGCAGCCCTTGGCGTGGAACGTGCCTTCCTTGCCCGTGATTCCCTGAACAATCAATCGTGTGTCATTGCCAACCAGAACAGACATCTTATGCCCCCGCCTTTGCCGCTGCCTTAACCACTAGTTCCGCAGCTTCCTTCATCGTTTCGCCCACCAGGAAGTTCAGCCCACTCTCGGCAAGAATCTTGCGTCCTTCTTCCACGTTCGTGCCTTCGAGGCGCAGCACAATCGGCACCTGCACATTCAGCTTCCGGGCCGCGGCCACCACGCCCGTCGCCAGACGGTCCACGCGCAGAATGCCGCCGAAGATGTTGATCAAGATCGCCTTCACGTTCGCGTCTGACAGCAGAATTTCAAATGCGTGCTCAATCTGCTCCTGCGTCGCGCCGCCGCCCACATCCAGAAAGTTCGCCGGGCTTCCGCCTGCGTACTGGATNNTGACCATGCAGGCAATCGAGCCGTCCAGCTTGATGTAGTTCAGCGCGTACTTGCTCGCTTCCACTTCAAGCGGGTCTTCTTCGGCCACGTCACGCAGCGCCTTGATGTCCGCGTGGCGGAACAGCGCGTTATCGTCGAACGTGATCTTTGCGTCCAGCGCGTAGAGCTTGTCGTCCTTGGTGGTGATGAACGGATTGATCTCCACCAGCGACGCATCCGCTTCGACATACGCCTCGTACAGTTTCTGGAAGAACGTCACCGCCGCATTGATCTGCGTATTCTTGAGGCCCAACGCAAACGCCAGCTTGCGCGCCTGCCACGGCCAAAAGCCTGTCGCCGGGTCGATGGTCTCCTTGAAGATCGCTTCTGGCGTCTTGGCGGCCACTTCCTCAATGTCCATGCCGCCCGCCTTTGAAGCCATAAATACCAGCCTACCTGTGGCGCGGTCCAGCACGATGCCCAGGTAAAGCTCGCGATCGATGTCGGCCGTTTCTTCGAGCAGCAGCCGTTGCACCTTCTGGCCTGCCGGGCCGGTCTGATGCGTCACCAGTTGCATGCCCAGAATGTTTTTAACATGCATCTCGGCGTCTTCGCGCGTGCGAGCCACCTTCACGCCGCCGCCCTTGCCGCGGCCTCCAGCGTGAATCTGCGCCTTCACCACCACGCCCGTCGCGCCCTCCGCAAACAGTTTGCG
>PLST01000007.1:0-2197 GCA_003164255.1 Acidobacteriaceae bacterium
GAATACATCAGTACCCTCAACAAATTGCGAAAGGATGCCCAGGCTTCCCTCGGCGGCTTCATAGATGAGGATGTTTGGGGCATCAGGCGCGCCGAGAGTGACCACGCCGATCTCGTTGGGTTCCACCTGGAAGACAGTCTCGATGGCCCGCTTAAGGGCATGTTCAAGTGTGACCACGCCGTTGGCAGTGAGGCCCAGCGCCGCTACCGGCTCAATATAGAGGGCATCGGCGACATTCGAGGTAAAGAGCTTAACGAGACGATATTTCTCACGTACATTGTCGTTTGGCCCCGGCACGGAAGTTCGCCAGTCGCCTGAAGTGAGGCCAAGAGGGAAGCCTTCGGTACGTTGGGAACGCCATTTCGAATTGACGTGGTACAAGCGGGCGGCTGGGATATAGCGGAGGTTTAAGAGGTGCGCTTCGGTTGAAAGTGCACTTGCCTTGCTAATGCTGCCGAAGTCGCCACCATCGACTGCGAAATAGGTGGAAACGTCATAGCCGCTCGATACGCGCTCCTCCTCTTCGCAAGAGATGCGGTCCACTTCCTCTGCCCGGGATTCCGACATTTCAAGAAGGTCGTTCAGGTACTCCTTATTTGCGTTATCTCCCAGATTCGCGCCTGAGAAGGGACAGATCTCCAAGTCCTTCTGCTCGCCAGTGAGAAAGTAGCCGGTCTTGGTACTGATTTTGGCCTCGGTCAGTGAAGATTCGGCATCCTGCACGATGAGTTGCGAGACGCGAAACTTGCTGCCGCTGTAGTAGATGAGGTTGCGGGGGCCGAATTCGCGCAGGGCAATAACACGCGGACGAGAGATGAATTCGCCCGTTGAATCACCTGCAGGCACGAAAACCCGGAGGGGTAATCGCGTGAAATTGTAGCCTGGCAGGAAACCTTCAGAAGCGAGGTAACGGTAGGGGTAGAACTCTGAACGCTCGGTGCCGACGGACAAGCTGATGTCGTTTCGTAACAGATTCAACTGTCGGTTGGCCTGGTCCTGATGGCGCTTGTACTTTTTGTATTCGTCGCTTCCGACCGTGAGAAGCCCACTTTCAATTGGCTGCGTGGCACGGGAAAGGAGAGTCCGGGCGGAACGGTACATGTTGCGCCAGCGGTTCATGGCGCTGTCCAGATTGTCGGCGATGTTCCCAAGATTCTGTTCGATCCACGTATCCGAATACCATGGCGCCTGAACGTCGAGCTTTTCGTGAAAATCCTTAATAGCCCGGCGGAATGTCGTCCTAATCTGCGTGTGATAAGAGGGTGAAATATGCAGCCCATCTCTGACGATCGGGGACAGAGGCATATTTGCGTTGTCATCCACAATGAGCCGCATCAGCGAGGGCGGTATTTCACCTTGGGCCTCCAGGCCCGGCAATCCTATTTCGCTGATAGTTAGCGCGTTGAGATGCGTGAGCAGCAGTTCGCGGTTGCAAAGATCGAGCCGTGGTGCCTGAACCGCACCTGCGACCAGCTCCGTCTGGTGCTGGAAGTAGTGCCGGTCATGTGGGGAGTAGCTGGAACAATATGTAACGACTAGCGCGCCCTGCCCGCTTCGACCTGCGCGGCCGGAGCGCTGAGCGTAGTTAGAAGGATTGGGGGGTGCATTGCGAAGATGAACGACCGCAAGGCCTCCGATATCGATGCCCAGTTCCATTGTGGGGGAGCAGAAGAGGGCACAGATAGAGTTGCTGCGGATTTTCGCGTGGTCTGGCTGGGTCCTCTTCTCGTCGATAAACCAATCAGCACGGAAGCGGTCTTCGCGGTCCGCCCGATCAGCCGTTTTCACGTAGCCGGTGTGATCCTCGGCGCGAAGGCGCTTGGCGGGTGCAAAGTCGCGGTACATGTCACGGAAGAACTCATTTGGGCGTGGATTGTGCTGCTTGTATGCACGGCGCTTGATGGGATCGAACTTAACAGTTTCGCCATCCCCCAGGCACCAGAGGATCTTGTCGATTCGAAGCCGGAAGACTGTAATGTCGAGGTTGTCCTCGCTACGGGCTTTTTGCTCGACGAGATAGTCGGCATCCTTGAGTTTGCGCATAAGAAGGAGAACGAAGTTCTTATAATGGTCTCCTTTGAGGTCAACACCATGCTTTTTCGCAAGGTCCTTGAGGAATTTACCGAGTCCGCTTGCTGGCCCGAGGCTCTTTGAAATCAGCCGAGCTGACCTGTGGAGCGGCTCATAACGGATGACA
>PLST01000007.1:2225-2718 GCA_003164255.1 Acidobacteriaceae bacterium
CCAAGTACGGGGACATCTGACCATAGGTCGGGGTGATTCGCGACCTCATCGAGGTACTGGTACTCAATCCTCAGCAATGCGCATTGTTCGAGATTCGGCAAGACAATGCGCCAGCTTCGACGAAGATCGCCTACGGCCCGATAAAACAGAAATGACTGAAGGGCCAACTCATAGTCACGTTTCACCGGGGCCAGTATCGGTTCGGAATCGCGGTTGGCGAAATCAAGAAACGACAGATTCAGAGACTTGAATACCGCTTCTCCAATCGTCGAGTAGGTCAGGACTTGGTCTGGAGCAGCCTGCAAAGCTCTGTAGATGGCAGAGCGCAACTGAACGACCTGTGCAAAATCATTGAAATGGCCGGCCTGGAGGGCGGCATCTTGCACGTTATCCGTAAAGCTCAGGATCTTCTGATCTTTGGCTGGATAGCCGGCTTGCTGGAGGCGGCTGAGGATAGAAAAGGCAGTGATAGTAGTAGAGGTACTACGTCCTT
>PLST01000437.1 GCA_003164255.1 Acidobacteriaceae bacterium
CTTTTTCCCGAAGCCCGTGCACCACATGGGCCAAACAGTCCAACGAGCGCAGACGGGAGGATGGCTGCGGCCGGCCGCGTCGAAGGGCGGCACTGCCGCGCCCTCCTTACAATCCCTTCCCAATGCGGCGGCGAATCCGGGAAGGGCATTACCGCAATTCGGCATCAGTGTGGGGGGGACCAACCCATATCTCGTGGAAGATGTGGGCCCGTGGGATTTCGCCACCATCTACAACATCACGCCGTTGTGGAATGCTGGCATCGACGGCACCGGCCAAACCATCGCCATCGCCGGAACCAGCGCCATTTGCCTGGGCCAGGTGGCAACAGCATGTGAAGGCACCGGCGGAAGTTATTACAACGATGTGGCCACATTCCGCAGCTTCTTCAACCTGCCCACAACCAACTCCTGGAATACACCCATCCAGATCTCGGGCAACGGCTCGCCCCTCACGGTTTGCACCAATAATTCACAATACTGCAGCCTGGGCGATCTTGAAGAGAACTCGCTCGATGTCGAGTGGTCCGCCTCCATCGCCAAAAACGCGCAGGTCGTCCTCGTCTCAAGCTACCCGGTCTCGGCCACAGACGACGGCCTCTACGATTCGGAGAGCTACATCGTCAACAACCTCACCGCGCGCATCATGAACGTGAGTTACGGCGAGTGCGAACTGGCCCAGGGAACCGGTGGCAACGTGGAGTACTACAACATGTGGCAGACGGCCGCTGCCGAAGGCATTGCGGTCTTTGTGGCCGCGGGCGACTCCGGATCGGCAAGCTGCGATGACGGTTATGATCAAGAATATGGAACACCGTGGTCCGCTCAACTCGGAACCAATGTCAGCGGCCTCGCTTCTACTCCGTATAACACCGCTGTAGGCGGCACCGACTTCAACTGGTGTTCCCTCACTTCATCCACGGAATGCACCCCGAACCCTTACTGGAATTCATCGAACAATTCATCCAATCAGTCCACGGCTATCGGCTATGTGCCCGAGATCCCCTGGAATGACACCTGTACCAATCCCACCGCTTTGGGCTTCATTCAGGTGCTCGCTAAAGACTACGGCACTTCCAGCGTGACTGACGCCGAAACGGCCTGTAACTTTTCAGCGAATTACGGCGTCCGAGCTTACATCTACAACAATTACGGATTTGACCCCGGCGAACTTGTAGACACTGTCGGCGGCAGTGGCGGCGCCAGCAACTGCGTTCTGAGCACCACAAACTCCAGCAGCAACACCTTCGGAACCTGCACCACCGGACAAACGTCAACAGGCCCCTCCACCAATCCCGACACGAACCTCTCTCAGGGATCCCTCCCGATCACCACCACTGACGGGTGGCCCAAACCGAGTTGGCAGACCGGCGTCACCGGCATCCCCAATGACGGCGTGCGCGATCTGCCCGACGTAAGCTTCTTTGCCTCCGACGGGTTCTTGTCGAGCAGCGCGTATCTGATCTGCGTTTCCCCGGCAGCCTCTTCTTACTACAACGATCAGCCCTGCAGCTACGCCACAAATGCGGAGCCCTTTGCCGAGGAGGTAGGTGGAACTTCGGTGGCTACACCGGCCATGGCGGGCGTGATGGCGCTTATCAATCAAAAGGCCGGCGCCACGCAGGGTAGCCCCAACGCTGGACTTTACGCGCTGGCTGCAAAGCAGACCTACTCAAACTGCAGCGCGGAGCGAGGCAATGGATCCCCGGTTACAAGTAGCTCATGCTTGTTCAACGACATCGATACAGGCTCAATTGCCATGCCATGCGACTATGGCGCGCTGGATGGCGGCAGCGGTCCCGGAGGCCAATCGGTCGTCACCGGCGTAATTTCCCCCAACTGCACAGTCCTTCACTCCGGAGACCAGATTGGCATACTTAACGGCTACAGCGGCACAACAGGCTATGACGAGGCCACGGGCCTCGGCTCGTTGAACATCGCCAACGTGGTGAACGCCTGGGTCGCAGTGACGCCCGGCTCGGCCACACCAACTGTCACCGTCTCGCCGAGCCCCAACAGCATCAACTCCACGAACACCCTGAGCGTAACCGTAACCGTGGCCGGCGCAACGGGCGCTCCGAAAGATCCGAACGGACAGACCATTGTGCCCACAGGATCGGTTACGCTGACGGCCTCCGGATCGACTTACAGCGCGACCAACACGATCAGCACCAACGGTTCCTATACCTTCACCATTCCCGCCAACAGCTTGCCCGGCACCTCGGGCGGCCTACCCGTGACTCTGACAGCCAGCTACGCAGGCGATGTTAACTATGCAGCAAAGAGCGGAACCGGCAGTGTCACCGTCACCACCACCGTTGCGTCCCTCACACCCACCGTCACCGTAACGCCCGCCTCCAATACGCTTAACTCAGCCTCGAGCCTCAGTGTCACGGTGTCCGTCACCGGAACCGGCCCAGTGCCCACGGGAACCATCACCCTTTCCGGCGGCGGCTACACCTCTTCGGCTGAAACCATCGGAACCAGCCCTTGCACCAGCAACATAAATTGCGTATTCACCATCCCGGCAAACTCGCTCAGCGCCGGTACCGACACCCTCACCGCCACCTATAGCGGTGACGGCAGCTACATCTCGAAATCGGGCACCGGCTCTGTCACCGTCACTGAATCCACCTTCAGCCTCAATTCAACCCCGATTGCCGTCAGTCCGACGACCATCGCACCCGGCTCATCTGCCAAGGCAACCGTCACGATCAGTCCCGTGGCAAGCTATACCGGAACCGTGACCTTGACCTGTGCGCAGACCAGCACCACGGCGACCGGCGGCGACGGCACCACATGCAGCCCCAGCGGGTCCAGCCAGATCAATCTCGCCACCTGCGGAGCATCTTGCAGCGTGACCTTCA
>PLST01000579.1:0-6719 GCA_003164255.1 Acidobacteriaceae bacterium
GGCGGATCGCTGATGGGAAGCTTTGAGAGCGGACTGTACGACGAAAACCTGAAGGCGCGTGCGGACTTCGGACTGGCGGATGTGTTTGGGGTGAGCAAGTCCGGTGACGCGATTGGGACCAACGGAAATGCCTACTACGCGCGCATTGAAGATCCGGCGGGTGCGAGCAAACACCCACTGCTCGCGGGGTTCGAAGATACGAACTGGCTGCCGGGGGCGGGGAATCGCGTGCCTCTGAAGCCGGTGGACAATCCACTGTTGACGGTAGTGCCGGGATTTCCGCGCTATCCTCCGGAGCTTGCGTATCCGCCGGTGCCGCACACCGCCGAGCCGGCTGTGGTGCTGCGCGAAAAAGGCGCGAGCCGTACCGCGTGGTTTGCCGGAGACATTGAGCGCACATACTGGCAAACCGGCCACGGCGATCTGCTGCGGCTGCTGCACAACACGCTTGAGTGGCTCACGCAAGGCGAACGGGTGGTCGATATCGACGGCGAGGGGTTTGCGGAAGTGTTCTGCTGGGAGACCGATCCTGGCTATGCAGTACACGTGCTGAACTACACAAATCCCGATGCGCAGCACGGATGGATTCAGGACACCTACCCAATCGGCGCACAGCGGGTTGCGCTAAAGCTGCCGGCCGGGGTGCGGCTCAAAAGCGTGCAGTTGTTGAGGGCCGAAGCCGCCGTGGCATTCACCATGGATGGAGCGACAGTGCGGTTTACGATTCCGCGGGTTGAGGATTACGAGGTGGCGGCGATCACGGTGGCGTGATGGCTGACCTTTTTCGTTTGATCAGTGGATGGAGGCAGGCACGATGAGCGACGGGCGAGAGGAACGCGAAGAACAAGAGTGGCGCCGCGAGCAGGAAAAGCAGAAAGAGCGCGAGGACCGGCTCGACCGGCCCGGGCGCGACGAGCGCGAACCGGAGCGGGGCGGGTCATAATCCGGTTGAGATTGAAACGAAATTGTGTCCCCAGCGGCTTTGCGGCCGTCTGGGGATTTTTAGCGGTCAGAAGCGCAGGACGGGCCCGGTGGAGATGCGGCCGTTGGAGTTGATGACGCCCTGGACGGTTTCGTCGCTGGATTGAAAGTTGGTGTTGTAAAAATCTCCCGTCAGGCGCCAGACAAGACGGCGCGAGATGCCGAGATCAAGACCGCCTCCAGCGGCCATGGCGAAGGTTGAGCCCGATTTGAGCGAGGGGATGACGTTCTGGTTGAGGTGGGCGCTGCCGACCAACCCATGCGCGAACAGGGTGGACTTGCCGAAGTGCAGGGAAAGCTGCGGCCCGGCGAGAAAGAAATAGACGTGCGGGTCGAAGACCGGGCTGTCATTGCGATAGGCGCCGGATACGTCTCCTTTGACGCCAAGCCAGTTGCCGACCACAGGCAACGGAACGCGCAGAGAGGCGTCCCATCCGTTCATCGCTCCTGCAACGGGATTGACATTGGAGTGGTCGTAGGGGCGGAAGACCAGCGAGTAGCCGCCGTAGAGCTCCCAGGCCGGCATCGGCATGTGATCGGTGTAGTGGGTTTCGTCAGTTTGCGCGGAGAGAGCGCAGGGCGAGGCAAGCACAGACGAGATCAGGAGGAAAAAAGAAAGCTTACGCAACATGCAATCACCTCAGGAAACCTGAAATAAAACCAGGGCAAGAGGCTTGCAGAGGTGCAAGACAGATGAGATGCGCCCCGGGCCGGAAGGGCTGGCTCACGGAGTTGGCAGGTTGGACGCAGCCGGGCGAAGGGCGTGAGCCCGGAGCTTAAGGATGGAGGGACCCGGGGGGACTGGGGACTGGGGACCTGCGCCGGCTCAGGGCGTTGCGGGGGACGAAGGCTACGCGTATCTCCCCGACCTGAATGCGGTTAAGGCATTTTTGTCCTGGCTCATCCAGCACCGGGAAAATTTCCTTGAAATAATTCTTGACGCATTCCCATATAGGAATGTATTGTCCAAACCATGGCACGAGCCGCAACCACCTCCGATCCGTTCAACGCTGTGGCCGAGCCGCGCCGCCGGCAGATTTTGAGCTATCTTGCAAACCAGGAGCGCCCCGTGGGAGACATCGTCACCGCGCTCAAATTCGATCAGCCCTCGGTATCAAAGCATCTCGGGGTACTGCGCAAGGTCGGCCTGGTGCGGATGCGCTGCGAGGGCCGCCACAAGTACTACCAGACCAACGCCGAAGCCATCCGGCCTCTGCACGCCTGGGCCAGCGAGTTCGAAAAGCTCTGGCAGCATCAATTGCTGCGCGTGAAAGAGCGCGCCGAAGCGCAGGTACGCGGCGAAAAGAGGGAACAGGCAAAGGGCTAACAGGCGTTCACAAGGTTACCCAATTCCAAACCAAACTTCCTCAAGGAGAATGTATGACAACCACCACACTTCCCGATATCGAAAGCCTCTCATTCAAGATCGAACTGGAAACGCGCGTCATGGCGCCCATCGACGTAACCTTCGCCGCGCTCCTTGAGCAGCTCGGCCCCGGCTTTGAAAAGTCGGATGGCGAAAGCATGGCCTTTAAGCTTGAAGCCTGGCCCGGCGGCCGCTGGTTCCGCGACCTTGGCGACGGCAATGGCCACTGCTGGGGCCATGTGCAGGCCATCAAGCGTCCCACGCTGCTTGAGTTCTCTGGCCCCCTGATGATGTCTCACGCCGTGGCCAACAACGTGCAATACCGGCTCCGCGAAGAAAACGGCGAAACAATCATCAAGTTCCACCACGCCGCTTTTGGCAACATTCCGGATGATATGAAGAAGGGCATGGTCACCGGCTGGAACTACATCATCGACCATGCGCGCCAACGCGCCGAGACGAAGTAGTCCGGCGCATTCCACTCATCCCCTTCCCCAAACACAAGGAGGATCACGATGTCGATTGCAGAGATGTTTCTGGCTGAGTTTGAAGTGCAGGCGCCCATTACGCGAAAGTTTCTGGAGCGCCTTCCCGAAGACAAGCTGAAGTGGAAGCCGCACGCAAAGTCGATGACCGCCGGACAACTGGCGTATCACTTGGCGACGGTGCCGGGCGGCATTGCGCAGTTTGTGAAAAACAACCCGGCTGAGGCGCCCAAGTCATTCGAGTTTCCGCAGCCGGCCAGCAAGAGCGAAATCCTGAAAGCGTTTGACGAGAGCGTCGCGACCGTACGCAGCGAGCTGCCGACGTTCAATGACAGCGCGATGCGCGAGACCTGTCGGATGGTGGGCGACGGGCACGAGGTGTTGGCAATGCCGCGTGAGAACTTTATGCGCGACGTCATTTTAAGCCACTGGTATCAGCATCGCGGCCAGTTCGCGGTTTACCTGCGCCTGCTGGACGTGGCGGTGCCTTCAAGCTGGGGCCCGAGTGCGGATGAAGCGCCGCCTTTCACGCAACAGGCCGAGAAGGTTGCTTAGCGGTCTGGAGGTGCGCGATGGCTTCTGAATTCACAGTGTCGGATGTGATTCCGGCCAGCCCGAAGCAGGTGTACGCAGCATGGCTCAGCGGCAAGAGCCATGCTGCGATGACCGGCGGCGGCCCGGCAACGGGGTCAACCAAGGTGGGCGGGCGGTTTACGGCGTGGGATGGATACATTGCCGGAAAGAACCTCAAGCTTGAGCCGGGCAGGCGGATCGTGCAGTCGTGGCGGACGACTGAGTTCAAGGATGGCGATGCGGATTCGGAGATCGATGTGCAGCTGGAGCCGGCAGGGAAAGGGACGAAGATTACCTTGAGCCACTCGAATGTTCCGGAGGGGCACAACGGCTACAAGACGGGCTGGCAAAGCTGCTACTTCGATCCGATGAAGGTGTATTTTCTGGCTGCCGCGAAGAAGAAGTAGGTTCGATCACATCCATCCCAGGTCGCTCCTCACGAACGAAGCACCTATCCCCGGTCCTTCCGCCGCCTCATGATATGGTTCGAACGTTCGATGCAGTTGTCGCGTCTGTCTTTTCAATCCAGAAAACACAGGGGCGCCGGCCGAAGTCGTGCTATCTGCGCCGCTCCCAGTTGACCAGATCAATTACTATTTCTCCGTTCACTCAGAAAGGTGTGTGAGCCGAATGCGCACGTTTACCCGTTCCAACCGATTCGCCTGCATCGGCGCACTGTGCGCCGTCACCTGCCTGCTTACAGCTGGTGCCTCCTCCATTTGTCAGCAGCCCTCAGACGCCCCTGTCACTCAGGGGGTCGCGCCAGCGCCCACGGCCTTGGACGAGGTCATGTTCTTTCCCGACACCGCCGAGGATAATGGCGGCGGTTTCCTGTGGTGGGACATGCCCGGCAATCTCTGGATGTTTCATAATGTGTCCTCGCTGAACCTGATCGCCAACGCATACGGTCTTGGCATCCACCAGGTAATCGGCTTTCCAGGGTGGGCCGAGACCGACCGGTACTCTCTGCAGATCAAGACGGATCGAGAAAACTTCGAGGCGTTCAAGACGCTCCCGATCGACGAGCAGTTAAGGCAACAGCAGTTGGTGACGCAAACGGTTCTTGCCGGCAGGTATCAGCTCAAAGCGCACCGCGAAACCCGCGAAATGCCTGTCTACGAGCTGGTCGTCGTTGATGGAGGACCGAAGTTGAGGGAGAAGGTGCTCGAAGGCCACCCGGGGGGATCATTCTTTATGCCTCGGCATTGGTGGGGGATTTACGGCACGATGGAGGACCTCGCCAACAAGCTATCGGGACCCGCAGGCGGTGTCGTTATCGACAAGACGGGACTGGGGACGAAGACATTCCTGTACGGGCTCAAGTGGACTTCGGACAGCCAGAACGGCATCGCTGCCGGCGCCCCTTCAATTTTCACGGCTCTCGAAGAACAGCTCGGACTCAAGTTGGTCCCCGCCACAGATCAGGTGGAGGTTCTCGTCATCGATCACATCGAGAAACCGACTCCGGGATTTTACCCCAAGGCCCCTTCGGGATCAGCGCTCTAAAAAGCAGTTGCAGAGGGGCTGTCACGCCCCTTTGCGGCTTTGTTAGGCAATCCGGAATTGCACGTTTTCGATCATTGGTCCCGAATGTTCGCCTACTGGCCTGCCAGGCTCACCAGCCGCTGAGCGCGCTGGAAGGCGTCAATGCGGCGCTGCTGCTGGGCCTCAATCTCCTGCGGAGTGAAGTTGGCGCCGCCTATGCGCTTGATGTTCGAGGCAAGCGAGTCAGCAAAGGTCTTGTTGATGGCCGAAACGGCTGTCTGCGCTTCAAGCAAGGCGATGTGGTAGTGCAGGATTTCTTCCTGCACAAACTCGGGGTGGTAACTGAGACGGTCACCGGTTTGCATGGCGTCAACCAGGGCGTCAGGCGGAGCGGAGACGGGCCAGGTCTCCTGCATGGCGTCGTAAGCGGCGCGCAGCCGGGTCATGCAGCCGGCGAATCCATCGAGCTCGCTGCGCCGGGCAGTGAGCCCGGTGGTGCGCGTGATTTCGATGGTGGTTTTGGCGGTGACGGCGCGGGTCGGGATGGGAATGATGGTGGTGAGGGTGTTGCCCTCAAAGCTCCATCCGCCATCGCCTTTGGCGTGCGACTGCTTGACGGGAACGCCATTGAGGCTAACGGTTGCGGGCGGCCAGTCGGCGGGAAGGCGAAGCTCGTAGGCGCGGTTGGGCCTCATGCCGGGATAGCTGCCGACGGCCGCGCCAATCTCAACCTTCAGGTCGTCGCCGGTTTGCGTGGCCTTGATCGGCGTGCGCGCGAACACGCCTTTCTGGTAATCGACGGCGACGCCTGAGTCTTCATAGACCTCGTACGCTGAGGAGGTGTCGGGCGCGAGCGGCCACACGTTCACGATGAGCGGATCGACCGGCTTTTGCCCGGTGTACAGCATGGGCGGCTGCATGGGAACGATAGCGCCGGCGCGGAGATAGACCGGAACCTGGTCGATGGAGAAGAGGCGGTCCTGCGTGGTGGGGCCGGTGAAGTGCTTGCCGGTGGGCCACTCGATCCAGTTGCCCTTTGGCAGCCAGACCGTTTCCTTGGCGAGCGAAGTGGCCTTGTCGGCAGGCACGGTGACCGGAGCGGCGAGCATCTGGTCGCCGAAAAGGTATTCGCCCTTGTTGTCGTAGGCGGCAGAGGCATCGGGCCAGTCGTAGTAGAGCGGGCGGAAAAAGGCCACGCCAGTATCGTAGGTGCGGCGCGCCTCAGTGTAGGTGTAGGGCTCAAGCGCGTAGCGGAGCTGGAAGGTGGAACGGAGAATTGCCGAGTAGGGCTCAGGATAGGCCCAGATGCGGCGCTCGGCCTCAGGATTCTTGGTGGTATGGGTGCGGAGGATGGGCGAGAATGCGCCGAACTGCACCCAGCGCGTGTAGAGTTCGGGATCGACAGCGCCGGGCATGTGGCCGCCGATATCGTGGCTCCAGTAAGCGTAGCCCACATTGGCGGCCGTGGCGGTGAACCAGGGCTGGAAGGCGAGCGAATCCCACACGGAGAAGGTATCGCCGGAGAAGCCGATTTGATAGCGGTGATTGCCAAGACCGCCCCAGCGATGGAAGAGCA
Organism: Acidobacteriaceae bacterium; assembly: GCA_003164255.1. Classification (GTDB taxonomy): domain Bacteria; phylum Acidobacteriota; class Terriglobia; order Terriglobales; family Acidobacteriaceae; genus Telmatobacter. The sequence goes on from PLST01000579.1 coordinate 6,467, forward strand.
GCGGGCGCTTGCCCTCGCGTTGCTGATCGGTGAAGTGGACGTAGTTGAGCCACCAGGTCGGCATCACGCCGGGCATCAGGGTCTTTTGTTCCTGTTGCCAGTCGAGCCACCAGAAGTCGATTCCCTGCTTCTCAAGCGGGTGGTGGACCAGGTCCATATAGTTGGTTGCGAATTTCTGGTTCGTGATGTCGAAGGGCACGTACTTTTTGGTGGCAGGATCGATGCCCATGGCCTTGGCCATGTCCGGATAGGC
>PLST01000579.1:6798-12398 GCA_003164255.1 Acidobacteriaceae bacterium
ACGAGCTCATCGAGTTCCTGGTCGGTGTAGTCCCAGTAGCGCGACCACCAGGCGCCAAAGGCGAACCGGGGCGGCAGCGGGATGCGGCCGGCGATGGAGACGTAGTCGCCAAGGGCTTTGCGATATTCGTGGCCGTAACCGAAGAAATAAAGGTCCTGGCGATCGCCGGCGGGGCGCTCGATAACCCAGGGCCAGGGGCTTTTTTCGCCCTGCAGGAAGCGGAAGTCAGAGGAGTCAAAGAGAGGGCGCGTGGAGTCGTCGACGAGAGCCCAGCCGGAGCGGGAAACCAAACCCGGCTCAATCGGTTCTTTCGTCTTGTCGCCACGTGCGCCGTCGAGGGTGCGCGTGGTGCCCTGCAGATTGAGCGGGTCGGCGAGCCCTGGATGCCAGACGACTTGTTTCCCATCGACGACGATCACGATCGAGAGATTGTCCGCGGTGAATCGACCGTTAGCCGTCGGCGTGTACCTGAGCTTGAGGGCGGCGGTGTTGATGGTGAGGGTCTTTCCACCCTCTGAGGCCGTTTGCGAGAAATCGGGGACGGGCAGGTGGCGATTGAGAAACACGAAGGAGGCGTGATCCTCAAATTTTCCGTCGGCCGCCCACTCCATGCGGATCAGTTGCGACGTCAGAACGGTAAAGCGCGCGTTGCCGAGAGTGACTACGGCTTTAGGATCGGCGACGGGATTGCAGTTGCCGTCGCCGCCGGGAGCTTGGGTCGCGGCCTTCGGTGCGGTGGTCGGCGTCGCTGTCGCAGTGGCAGAGGACGCGGTCTTGGGAGTCGCGGCCGGCGTGGTTTTTGGGGCGGTAGCAGAGGCGGCCTTTGGCGTGAAGGCTGGCGTTGCTGTGGCGGCGCCAGCTGCTGCGGCCTTCGCAGGCGGGGCGGGCTTTGCTGCATCGGGCGCTTGCGCTGCCAAACCCAGGCCGCAGCCGATAAAAATAATGATCGCGGCAAGAAAACGCATAGAAATTCGCACGCTTGGCTCCTTGATCTGCTCCACCGGAAAGGCTATCACCGCAAGGTGGCTTGCGGAATTACACGACGGAGTCATTTCAATCGCGGGTTTTTGCCGAGCCGCTACTTCTCGTCGTCTGCATCCTGGGGTTTGCGGCCGCCCGCGAGGCGCTCAAGTTGGTTGCGCCAGTCAAGAGATTCGATGAAGGTTCTCGATTCGCGCCAGCCGGGCTCGACGATGACGCGCAACTCGAGGTAAAGGCGGGTCCCGAGCAGCGACTCGATCTGCCGGCGCGCGCGGGTGCCGATCTCCTTCAACTTCGAGCCGCCCTTGCCGATGAGGATCGCCTTTTGCCCGTCGCGCTCGCAATAGATGGCGGCGGCAATGCGGGTCAAGGGCAGCCGGGCCGGGGCCTGCCCCTTTTTTCTCGGCGGCGCGGCGGGTTCCGGCTCTTCGAATTGCTCAATGACGACGGCCGAGGCGTAGGGAACTTCTTCGCCGGTTTCAATAAGGATGCTTTCGCGAATGAGTTCGGCGACCATAAAGCGTTGCGGCTGGTCAGTGTATTGGTCTTTCGGGTAGAAGCGCTCACCGGTGGGCAGGGCCGCAACAATTTTGCGGATGAGAATATCCAGGCCGTCGCGCTTGCGTGCGCTCACGGGGATGATCTCAGCAAAGTTGAACTGGCGCGTGAGCGAATCGATGAGCGGAAGCAGATGGTCCTTCTGCACCAGGTCGATTTTGGTCAGCACGAGAAAGACGGGGCACTCGAGCTTGCGGATGAGGCCGAAGAGGAACTCGTCTTCGCTCGCCCAATTGGGCGCTTTGTGCTTGGGGGCGTTCTTCGCCACTGCTTCCGCAGGGGCTGAAGCCGCGGCCTCTTCGGCTGGAGTTTCGGCACCACTAACCTCGTGCCCTGGCACAGAGCCGGGCTCATCAGCGACCTTCGCAACTTCCTCCAATTGAACGCGGCGGGTGGCGTCCATGAGGACCAGGACGACATCGCGGGCTTCGATGGCTTCGTAGACTTCCTGCAACATGCGGCGATCGAGCTGCGTGCCGGGCTTGTGGACGCCGGGCGTATCGACGAAGACGATTTGCGCGGCGGGATTGGTGTTCTTGTGCGCGGGAACCTCGACCACGCCCAGGATGCGATTGCGCGTGGTTTGCGGCTTGGCGGTGACGATGGCTACCTTTTCGCCGGTGAGGGCGTTAAGAAGGGTGCTTTTGCCGACGTTAGGCCGGCCGACAATGGCGACGAATCCTGATTTCAAAGGGCTGGGTTTCTCCTGCACTCCTATTATCGCGGATTGGATGGTCTGGCGTTGGTATCATCTCGGCATGATTGTCGAAGGCAGAACGGAACGGCTGGTGCTGCGGCCGCTGGAGTTGGCCGATTCCGCGCAGATCCAGGAGGTGTTTCCGCGCTGGGAGATTGTGCGCTTTCTGATGAACGTAGTGCCGTGGCCCTATCCGCCGGACGGGGCGGAGTTTTACGTGCGGGAGATTGCGCTGCCGCAAATGGAGCGGGGCGAGGCGTGGCACTGGACGATCCGGCCTGCCCGGGCGGCGGAGACGATCATCGGGTCGATCTCGCTGATCAGGCGGGAGGTGGACAATCGCGGCTTTTGGCTGAGCCCCGAGTGGCACGGCCAGGGACTGATGAGCGAAGCCTGCGTATGGATCAACGACTTCTGGTTCGAAACGCTGGGCTTTGAGGTGCTGCGTGTGTCAAAGGCGGTGGCCAACACGACTTCGCGCAGGATCTCAGAGAAGCAGGGCATGCGCCTGATTGGACACGGAGAGAAAAATTATGTGTCTGGGCGTTTGCCGTCGGAGATCTTTGAGATTACGCGGGACGAGTGGCGGGCGTGGAAGGCTCACCTATATTGATCCGGCGGGGTTCGGGCATGGGTTTTGGGCCCGAGTTTCCGTGTGGACTGTGTTCAATCCCCGGTCCCTCCGCCGCGGCGGACGAGGGACCGGGGGCACCCGGCACGCGCAGATTGAGCCCGAACACCGGAATCCGGAATAGGCGGCGCGATCGGGATCCAATCCAGCGGCCAGCGAGGCGATACGGCCATGCGGACCTGCCCTTGTCGGTCGAACTGCGGACGAAGGCGGGGAGCGGCGCCGCCAATGCTCAGCGGGCGTTATAAGGTTTTACCGGGATTCTCACTACTTTTGTGAATGTAAATCCTCCTCCGTTCCAGACGAAATCGGAGACGTCAAGGTTCTTCGCACAGCATTCTGGGGAACCATCGGTGGTTCGGGACCGGATTGTCAGACGCCTGGAATTGGCATCGAACTTTACGCCAGACCCGTTTGCTTTCTCATCAAAGCTTAGCTCTTGCACCAATTCAAGTCGCTTGTTGGCGACCGTAAACACTTGAACGAACCCATCGAATTCACCAGTGCCCCCATAGTCATGCGACAGTGACACCACTGCATACTGCGAACCATCGCGAGGTTCCGTCAGGAACCAAACATCTCCGACTTCGACATCCTCCCAGTTGGCCCCTTCCCGATAGTGAAAGACACCGCTCTTGACCTGCACCTCTGTGCCATCCAAGTTATAAGACCGATTCTTGAAATCCAATGCTTTCAGAGTAGAGACAGACTCCGCATACACTCTCAAGCTTCTGACGGAAACTGCACTCGGATTCGATGCTGGCTGGGCAACCGCATGCGGTCCGAAACATAGAAGGCAATGACTCAGAATTACAAATTGCACTGGCATTCTGGCGACCACGCGTAGACTCATGAAGCCTCCCAACAAAATGCACGAAATTATGCATGAGGTGCTTTTGTTCGTAAAACTTCCTCGCCGATCTCTCAAAAGCGGCCATGCGTTGCCACTTCAAAACCGACCATAGAGATCGGCCCGAGCCGGAATCTCCATTTTGAATACAGATTTCCGGAAATTGTACGCCGTTGGCGCGAATCGAGCGTCCGTCTCGGTGATGCAGATGTTTCCAGGTAGTTGGTAGCGAGCGGAACAGGGAGATTTCGACCCGAATGCGCATCCCCGCCAATATGAGCAATGCAACAGTTGGTGGGCCGGTAACGATGACGATCAACGGGACCTCTGGTTCGCTCACCGTAACCGCGTCAATTGCGCTCACGGCGAATGCGGCATCGAGTTTTACTCTTTCTGCTTCGGCAGGAACTTTGTCTGTTGTTCAGGGCAGCATCAAACGCCGATACCATCACAGTGAACCTTGACAGTGCAATAGTCCAATTCGACCTTCTTCGGTTTCCCCAACAGGGTTTGTCCTTGAAAACGCCGCAGTGTCTGGGAATAGTGTCTGGGAATTAGGTCGTCCTGAGTAGTCGCCCAACTGTCAGTAACTTCCCCGTCAACAAAACGACCGCTGACTCCATCTCAAAGAACCAGCACAAAAGCTACGTGTGTTTTTCAGGGCGTGCAGGTTATCGAACTCGGTGCGCACTCAAGATGAGGGGCACCCGGGCTTGGGTTTCGGCGTCAAATTTTCGGGTTGGCTGTGTTCATTCCCCGGTCCCCAAAAGCGAGGGACCGGGGGGCACCCGGCGACCGCATCGAGAAGGCCGGGATCGGCTCTAGAAGTTCGGCGACAAATAACCGCACTCGGCCGCGGTCCGCAAGTTCGAGGGGCCGAGCATGCCTGCGTCTGCGCAAGTGGCGCCGTGATCGATGACTGCCTGTTGATTCTCCATCGCGTTTAGATACATTTGGACCTCGGCCGAACTGCCGGGCCCCTGATTAAGTGATGCCGAGGCGGGGGCTGTGAAGAGAGCAAACTTTTTCTGCAGCCAGGCAGGAGGTATCTTGTAGCTCTTAAGGACGGCCGCAACGGTAGGCACATCCTTGGCTGCTGCGGCGGTCGGGGCCGATCCAAACGTCAAAAAGTTCTTAAAAAACTGGAGGGAGTCTTCGGGAAGCGAGCAGAATATGCCCAGGGCATCACCCGGCGTGGCGATACCGGAAACGGCGATAACAAACACGCCGCATTGGAACCCAGCCGGTAGCGATTGAAGAGGCGCCGCGTAAAGGAACTTAATCTGAGGAGCCGGATTTCCGTTGAGCGCGGCACGCTGCTGGAAAACCATCGTGAGCTTGTCAGTAAGCTTTGCCGAGTACGGCATCGACATATTCGAGCCGTCGGGTCCCGTCTGTCCCATTTGAAAAGGGCCGTCGTGCGCGATAATCCCTTCTCCAAGGTCGATGACCTCGCCTTGTGGCCCTGACAATACAATATTTGTTTGCGCGGCTCCGACGACTTTCCATCCGGCAGGCACGCCGGCGGAGGCGCTTTGGTCCTGCGCAGTGTAGGTCTGCAACTGGACTGGGGGTGCGGCCGGGGTGGTAGACGGATTCGCCTGTGCTCGAGCGGAGACAAAGGCTGAAACCCCGATGACGATCGAGATCACCGGCACAGCGGCGATCCGCAGAAACTTCATGGCGTTGCATATTTGCATGGTCAAGGTCCCTCGTCTTTGGTTTCTTGGGCTCTTGCTTTGCGCTAGGCTCAAGCCGCGGTGATTCTGCGCTTGTTCCTGCGCCGGGATATGCGCAGGGTAACATTCATCGATCGCTCATGGCTATCATCTTTGAGCGCGAAGACGAAGAACGTAAATTGCGACAAAAACAAAGACGTCGTG
>PLST01000094.1 GCA_003164255.1 Acidobacteriaceae bacterium
TGCGACCGGCGTGGTGCATACGGCTCACAAGCCGTGACGATGAAGATAGGCTGCAATTGCTTTGCCTTCCCATTCTTCATATTCGCCGACCACAGGAATGTCATCTTCTCCTTGCATTGGGCGAAGCTGGAGAATGCCGAGCTTTCCGGCGCCGTATCGGGTCCATAGAACGAGGATCGACAACACCGGAAATCTGTCGTATTCCCGCTTGAGCACCGCCCGGGTTTCGTCGTCGAAAACATGGATTCCGATTGCACGTATCTCGGCAACGTGCATGCCGCCATTGACAACCTTTTGACCCGACTCATCCAGTTTGTTGCTGAGAAAAGTGACTTCGAGGTCGTTGCACTTCGGATCTTCACTCAATCGGGAGAGATCTTCCAGCAAAGCTGGAAACGCCTTTCCCGGAGCGTGGATCTTCATATTGTTCTTGAGCTCTTCTTCTTGGGCCTTCAGGGCGACATCTTTCGCTATGCGGAAATAGTCCCCCTTCAGCGGCTTTATCTGCCTGGACAGTTGCGCGAAGGCGAGCTCATCCGTGCGCACCACCGTGGAGGACGGCGCAGCCTGCGCTTGCTGATATTTCTGGATCAGTTCCTTCAGGGCGTCCTTGATTTCCTGCGGCACGTCGATCACGTTCTTCGACCCATTGCGCCAATCCGGCAGGTAAGCGTCCCACAGCCGGCTCGTGAGGAAACTGCTGTCGTCAGGCGGAAACTGGGCAAACGAGTAAAGCCCATTCTCCCGCGTCTCCGCAGGTAGCTGGAGGTAGCGATCGTCCAAGCGTTTCAGATCCGCCTTCAAGTCGTCGCCGTGCACGAACTGCTGTGCCGGATGCATGAAGAGCGGTGCGACCTGGACATGAAAGTTGTCCCGCGAAGAGAAGACAGCGCAAAACGGAAGGTAATAGAGATACGCGAGATCGATTTGATGACTGGCTTTCACCTTGCTCAAGAGCTGCGTCGGGAGCACCAGGCTGAAGAAGATGTTGATCGACAGCATGTGAATGAAATACGGGCGGTAGACTCGAAGAGGTTTTTTACGATTGGACTTCCAATCACCGACGACGTATTCCGTGGCCTCCGGTACGCCAAGAAGCTCAAGCCCAAACCGTAATAGCCACTCAGGTTCCAGATTGTCGATGATCGAGTCCGTCATTGTTCGGGCGTCCTGAAGCGAGATCGGCCTCCGCCAGGGGCCAATGGCATGGCGCACAGTTGCGGACATCGCTTGAAGGTCAATCTGCTCGATCATCCTGCGCCAGCGTTTTGCGATCTGACGTTCAAGCCCGAGAAAGTCGTATCGGGCCCATCGCTGCACTGCATCTTCTTCTTCACTGGGCTGGAAAATCATTCCCTTGGAGTCTCCGAGCTGCACAACCTTGCCGCTCGAAACGAAAGGGCGAAGAAGCGTTGTATCCAGGCTGAACTGCCCCGAAAGCTCGCCTTTGAGGATATCCATGTGATGAACATTGGCCGCGGATTGACAATCGGGCGTGCGCTCAGCGAGAGAGCCGACAAGCTGCTCCGGCGTGCCTTTCATCCGAAACATCTCTCGCTCCAGGTCTGCCAGACATTCGACGAAAAATAGCGGCGTGATGGTGGAGCGATAAAAATTGTCGAGCAGGACCGCCTCGTTGAGACTGAGGCTTTCGAGGGTCGATTTGTCGAAAAGCAACGACGGACCTTGCGACATAGATCAATTTTACGAGCGCCTAACGAGGTGTCCGAGGACCAGCTCGACGAAGAGTCCTCATAAACGCCGAAGGCAACTTCTTTATCTCAGCGTGATGTGGATCACGTTTGCGGGTTTCAGGATCTATCCGGTCATGGAGCGAGAGAAATATAGCGCACTGGCCAGAGATCACCCNNACCAATGGACAGCCTGGATGTTTTCAGGATGGTCGTCTCGCCAGGCGCCGCCGCGCGGATTGATGTGATCGGGACGATGTCGGTGTAATCGGTGACCGTTGCTCTTTCCGGCACATTCGAGCCGAGCGATCTGTGAATCCAGGATGGTTANNGTCTATACTCTGAGCGTAATTTCTGGGGAAGACCGTCCAAACAATGAAAAGACATGGAAGCCAGATAATTTACTCTCCCAGCGATCTCGTTCGCTATGCTCAATCGCCGTTCGCATCGTGGATGGACCGGTATTACTTGGAGAACCGACCCGTGCTCCTATCCATCTGTCGCTGGCATGTTCCGCTGACTAGTAATGAAAAACGTTAGCTCATGGCGCCGGCGATCCACCAGTCGAGGTCAACCCCCGCCAAGTAGCCAGCCTCCGAGCCGCCGCGCCAGGTGGAAGGTCATCTCCCGGGAACTGGGCATCGACGTCGGCACCGCCTGCCGGGCACTCCAGAGCCGTTCCAAAAACCTGCCGGAATCGTGCGCTGTAAACGCTTGATTCTGCGGCGCCGAAATCGGCCGGGTTTGCTCTTCCAGAAACAGGTGTTTGCGGAAGCTGTAAACTGAGGTCGATATAGAGTCGGCTTTAGTCAGGAGCTCCAATAGTTGTCACGAGGTTCGTAGCCGAAATACAGTCAGCATCAAGGCATTCAAAGGCAAGATTTGCGGTGTGCACGGATCCGGCGGATAACCTTGAGGCGCGGTATGACAATTCAAGATCGCATTCTCGACTACTTGAAAGCACATCCTGAAGGCGTGGACGACGACAGCCTTACCGTTGCATTAGGACTTGCCCAACGCCAGCAGGCGAATCAGCGGTGTCGCCGCTTGGAGCAATTTGGATTGGTGTTCCGCCGGCGCGTAAACGGGAAACTCCATAATTTCGCTTGTTCGGAACCTCCTGTTACTTTGACATTGCTGGCACCAGGTCGGATGCCTGAGGAGCGGTCTTGGTTTTGGGAAGGCAATGTTCAGGCCAGAGTGGTTGAGTACATAACGCGGCTCGGATACAACGTCGCCTTCGCTGCTGATACAGCGTCAAAACAACAAGGTAAAGACGTCATAGCCAATTCGCCATCCGGTAAGACCCTATGGATATCGGCAAAGGGCTACCCAGCTGGTACGGTGAAGACGAATCCTCGAACACAGGCACGCCATTGGTTCTCCCAAGCATTGTTCGACCTTGTGCTTTGGCACAGTGAGAATGCGTCCGTTGAACTTGCACTTGCATTTCCGAATCAGATTACATACCGCAACCTCGCTGTGCGGGTGAAATGGTTGCTTGAGTACCTTGGAGCGGGCATCTACTGGGTAGATGAAAGCGGCGAGGTATCTTGGCAGGAGGCACGCAACACCGAATTATAGGCGCCCCTTTTCTACGAAGAAGATCTCCTGAATCTGGTGTTGCCCTTCCGTAAACGCCCGATTTTGAAAGGGCGAAATCGGACGTTCCAACCCTTCCAGAAACGGGTGGGACGATATCAACCTCAAAATAAATCTCGCCTGGTTGTCGCGAAAAAGCATCGTCCCTCCCCACTATTTGTATGAAGTCCTTTGAGGATTCACCAGATGTCGACCGTCATGGTGGATATTCGATCCTGCGATAGCTGGTGGCAAGGGAATGGAGAAGCCGCGTACGCCGTAGCGGTGTGGCTACGGCGGGCTGACCAGACTGGTTCACTTGGCAGATACTTCAATCCGCCGCTGACGCCTGAGGAGCGAGAAGTCGTTGCTGTTGAGGGTGGATATTGGGAGTGCTGTGAACCGGCGATCCGCGGAGGCCCCATCGACACAGGGCATGTAACCGCGCCTAAAATGGTTCTTGTCATTGACAGTTCATACCAGAGGAATTGAATGTCTACCGCGGACCGTGTTCATGAGTCGATATCGGCTGCACTAAGCCAGAACAGAATGAGAGATGCTCGCGAACTGATCGAGCAGGCGCTCTCATCAATGCCGCCACACTGGAAGCCGCTCGAAGAGGACGACGAACAAGTCCGCGGAGCTTTTTGGGACCAGGATGAGTTTCTGGCCTATGTCGGCAGACACAGATCCGATAATGAAAAGTCGATTTTCTGGACAACGATCTCCTTTTCCAAGCTTTGGTGGCAACTCGCCGACGTGAACATCTCGGAAGGACGGTTCGACAATGCTGTAGTCTGCGTTGAGAAGGGTCTCGAGTTGGAGCCGGACCATCCGGTTCTTTGGATCGAACGCGGTTACATTTTCAATCGCATCGGGCGCCACCAGGAGGCATTGGAAGCGTACCGGACAGCCGCCACCGTTCGTCAGTGGGCACAGCCGGCAGTCATAGCTAGGGCCCTTCGCGGGCAGGGCTCTGCTCTGATTGACCTGCGGAAATTCTCGGAGGCAAGGAATGTTTACGATGCCTCTCTTGAACTCGATCCGGAGAACGAATCCGCCCACAAGGAACTTGAGTACATCGACCAAGCACTCACTGATGAGAAGAAGCAAGCGGCGACTCTGCCCTGGTTCCTTCATGCAATCAAGTTTCCGCCCACCGATCCGCTAACGCTCCAGTTAATACCGCTCGTCCAAGGTATGGAGTCAATACCCGGACCGAAGACAGTTGGTTCGGAGAACTACTCCGCGATTTCGAAAGCATTCCTTGCTTCTGGCTGGGCGGGATTTGAAGAGGCATTTGATGCAGTCATCCCGCGCAGCCGGGCGGACTATGCGGAAATTAAGCGAGATCTATTGCGGGAGCCTATTTTCAACCCAAGGGTGCATTCGAGAATGGCGCGCGTAGTCTTGGGCGAGTCGACTGTTGACGAAATATTGGAGGAAGCCTCTCGGAGTGAGGCACCACACTATTCGCAATGAATTCCATTTGTACTTGTGAAGTCAACAGTAGCTTAATCGAGTGCTTACATAGTACTGCAAGCTCTTATTGAGATTCGGCGAGGTCACTTTCAACGCTGTTCTTCAAAATCGATATGGTCGAACTCGACTGGTGAAGTGATCGCGTTTATCGCGCGGCGGAAATGCGTGAATGCTCTCCGTGATTCGTCGGTAGCCAACCTGTTCCAATCCCCCCAAGGCGGCTGCGGGGCCGAAGGAGACAATAAGACTACCAACCTGCGCGATTTCTTCCCAGTAATTCGGGATGGGTGGGTGAATTCAGACAATATCCCAGCGGCTTGCGGCCAACTGGCAACAAGCTTAGCTAGCGCAAGCCTCACATCATCTGCATTGGGAGGGATCGCTGGATCGGATCGCCACGGCAAAAACATCGGGCCGCCGAGTGGTCCAATTTTGTGGGACGACGGTTGGTCCACACAGTACCAATCCTTGGGTTCAATTCTGGTTATCTCTGAGATCCTATATTGCTCTGCCCAAGCTATTGTTGCTTTCCAACAATCTGCCTTCTGAAAGTCGTTGCTGTAAACCCAGCCAGCTAGAATCAGAGGTTTCGGCGGAGCCGATCGGATACCACGTTTGGAACACTCCAGCACCAGCGCCTCGTAGACTGCGTTCCAGCGCATGGGATTGGGGCAAATGTTCATCATGGTGCTCAGTTCCCAGTCAAGCACTTCCGGCGGCTTTAGAGAAGAGGATAATCTCCGTGGTGCACCTTAAAGGTCCCCGTCCGGACTTCGAGGAGATGCTCAACTCCATTTCCTGCATGATCGCATTTTCAGCGCATGTCGGGGAAATTGTGGTAGACTTTGACGAACATTAAGAAATGGGCCGACGCCCATGCCAACCTGCCAACCGGGCAAGGTGGACGCGAAAGCGGATGTGGCTCCCTCAAGGGGGCAACTAAGCGGAAAGTCGTCGGCCCTCCATTCTGGAGGGTTTTGTGTTTTCTGGATCAGTTTTTGCGCCAGGTTTGATTGCCGCGCCGGTCGGAACAACCTCCGACTGTGGCCAGAGCCACGCATTCCTCCTCTACTTTGCTGCATACGCCGGGAACTCAACCAGCGGAAGCTGGAGAGGCAATCATGCTTCTCCATCGCGCTTTCCCTGGCAGTTGGGTTCTCCAGGCCGGTCCGCCTGCCGACACGGAAACCGGACAAGGGGGATTTGCATCCAGCTTGCCGCCCCTGACACGCAGTCCAATGCGGCTAAAGAGGAGAACCTGTATGACGAAGTTCAGTTCGAAGCAGCCGATGCATCAGTCAGCTCACAGGCATGAGGCTGCACTTGCCGCCAACCCCTCTTCACCGGCCGCTCCTCGCGGTCTCGTGCGGTGCCCGGTGTGTCATGAATACCGCGGCGCCGTTCGCAATGACGACCTTCCACTCTCCAGCCAAAGGGAGGAGGCCGTCGTCGCCGTGCTCTGCATCTGCGATGGAGTCCCTTGCCAGAAGTGCGGGAAGGGTCGCATTCACAGACCCATCTCCAACTACTGGAACGAGGCAAGAGGCGCATTGATTCATTGCCCCTGGTTCAGTGCCCAAGCACCCTGCGACCAGTGCCGGGCAGAAAAACAGCCGCGCATTGCGTGATAAGAGGCAACCGCCAGCACCCCTAGATAACCAACCAAACGCCGCCAAAAGGAGATTGACAGTGACAATTCGCAATGGCCTCTTCTCTTCGGAATCCGTTTCTGAAGGGCACCCCGACAAACTTGCCGACCGCATCTCGGACCGTATCCTGGATGCCTTTCTGGAGCGTGACCCGCAGGCTCGCGTCGCCTGCGAAACCATGCTGGCCGATCAGTGCGTGATTGTTGCCGGAGAGTTCAAGACGCGCAACCCGCACGACTTCCATGCTGTGCGCTCACAAGCAGAATCGCTGGTCCGTGAAGTGCTGCGCGAAACCGGCTATACGAGTGCGGAAACTGGCATCGACCCCGGGCGCTGCGAGGTTCAGATTCGGTTTAACTGGCAGGCGCAGGACATCAGCCAGGGAGTGGACCGCAGCGATGGTGTGCTGGGTGCCGGCGATCAGGGGATGATGTTCGGTTACGCAACGGATGAAACACCCGAACGAATGCCCGCGCCCATTCTGTATGCGCACAGGTTGGTGCGCCGCCAAGCCGAAGCGCGGCGCAGTGGGCAGTTGCCCTGGCTGCGACCGGACGCCAAGTCGCAAGTAACTTTCCGGTACCGTGACGGGCTGCCGGTTGCGATTGAGAGCGTCGTGCTTTCCACACAGCACGAGGACTCCATAGATATTGACGAACTGCGCGATGCCGTTGAACAGTACATTATCGACCCGGTGATTCCTGCGGAGTTGCGCAGCACCTCCTTTCGCACCTACATCAACCCTACCGGGCGGTTTGTCACGGGCGGTCCCAAAGGCGATACAGGGCTGACGGGCCGCAAGATCATCGTGGACACCTACGGTGGAGCCGCTCCGCACGGCGGAGGGGCCTTCTCCGGCAAGGACCCTTCAAAAGTAGATCGCTCCGCAGCCTACATGGCACGTTTTCTGGCCAAACAGGTTGTAGCGCGTGGATGGGCACGGCGGGCGCTCGTTCAACTGGCCTACGCCATCGGAGTTGCCGAGCCGGTCAGCTTCCTAGTAGAGACCTACGGGACTGAGAGTGATCCACGGCGGGACTTTGCAGCGGAACTTTCCCGCGAATTCGACTTGCGCCCGCAGGGGATCATCAGAGCTCTCAACCTGCTGCGGCCAATCTACTACCCAACTGCGGCTTATGGGCATTTTGGCAGAACCGATGTTGCTCTTCCATGGGAGGAAACGGTGTCGGAAGGAGTGCAAGCTCATGTCTAGCAAAGATGGAACAGACTCAGGCGGAGTGGGTGCGGCCGACTCATCCGCTCCCACCCTGCGTGCGTTCGATACTCCGGCCCTACCAGATTGGGTTCTGTTCCATGTGCCTCACGACTCGACTTTTATCCCGCCCTCGGAGAGAAGCAAGCTTCTGCTCAACGAAGAGGAGTTGAAGTCTGAACTGCTCCACATGACCGATCACTGGACTTTCGACCTGTTTACACGAGGCGTTCCTGAGGAACGGATACTCCGCTCCCCTATAAGCCGCCTGATCGTCGACGTGGAGAGGTTCGAAGAAGNNTCTGATGGGCAACAGCTCCGGCCTCGTCTTACGGTCGCCGAGCGCGAGAAACTGATGAACAATTGGTACTTCCCCCACCACCACCGGCTGACCGAGGCCGTGCAACGGTCTCTCGACAGTCACGGCCAAGCTCTCCTGATCGATGCACATAGCTTTCCATCCCAGCCCCTTTCGTGCGATTGGGACCAGCAGCAGGACCGTCCAGATATTTGCATTGGCACAGATGAGTTTCACACACCGCCCCAACTGGCAGATGCCTTGGTCGACGCATTTGGCACTACGGGTTGGACTGTGAAACTGAACTCCCCGTTTGCCGGCGCTCTCGTTCCCATTCACCATTACAAGAAGAAGTGCAACCTTGCAGCCGCGATGATCGAAGTAAACCGTGCGCTCTATGTTGATGAGACGACCGGGAAGCGTTTGCAGTGCTTTTCGTCCGTGGCGAGGGCGATACGCGAAGTTGTCCTATCGGTGGTCCCTCACCTGAACCTCGGAGCAGAAGGAGGATTCCGTGATTGAATCAGTTGACCGTAATGAAGGACTCGGCGCGTTCAAGTCACTACGAGACTGGGCCGCGGCTCAGATCAATCTCGGCAGCGATTGGGCTCAGTCGTCCACTGGTGACCCTACAGCCAATCTAAGGAAAGCGATCGGCTGCTTTGAGGCTGCGATGAGCGTTTTTTCTGAGCAGGCGTATCCCCGACAATGGGCGATGATCCAGAACAACCTAGCCAATGCGTGGGCAGATCTGCCCACCGGCGACCCGGCCGAAAACTTGCGAACCGCCTTCAACTGCTACGAGGCGGCATTACGCGTCATTTCCGAGAAAGAAAGCCCGCGGGAGTGGGCAAGAATTCAATATAACCTCGCCAGTGTTTGGGTTCAATTGCCCGCGANNGACGGGACGACCAATCTCACCTCTGCCATCGCCTGCTACAAAGCCGCGCTCCGCGTCTATTCAGAGCATGAGAGTCCGCAAGACTGGGCCGCAGTTCAGAACAATCTCGGGAACGTATACCTTGAACTGGTCACGGGGGACCGTGAGGCAAATCTTACAAACGCCATCGCCTGCTACGAAGCCGCCCTACGCGTCTATTCGGAACAGCATACTCCGCTAGATTGGGCTAGGGTGGAGAGAAATCTCGGAAACTCATGGCTTGAACTGACCGCGGGAGACAGAGCGGCCAATCTCGACAAGGCCATCGCTTGCTACACCGCTGCACTACGCGTCTACACCGAGCAGGAATTTCCCGACTACCGAGCCTTTGTTGAGCGCCATCTCCAACAGGCATGGCTGGATCTAGATAGTCAGCCTGGAGTAAAGCGTGACTTCCCGACGAACGATGCTGACGGCCATCATCTTCAGAAAACTGAAACGACTGAGACGACACCGATCCCGTCTGCTGGAGCGTACTCGACCGACTCGAATGAAACCATCCTGAATGGCGTGAAGTTTGTCAAAACGTCTGGTCAAGGCCCAATCTCGTGGCACTATCCCGGCTTCGGCAAACCGAAAAAGGATTCGTAATTGTGACACTTGGCATAAGCAATGTGAACCTCGACGCTTTACATGTGAATTCAAACTGTAAGGACCGCTGTGTGGGCCTGCACTTCACTGCCCCAGTGCGGCCCTCACGGCATGATTAATCTGCCATTTTCATTTCACTTTCCCGTTCCTAAAATCGATCGCGCCCTGCCATGCTGCAGAGAAGGCTGCACGCTCTGATCGCACGTGCTCCGGGTCTGTGACGAGCTCGAACCACTCATCAAACAGTGCCTCATCGAATCCGGCATTTTCTTCCCTGGCTTGCACGTTCGATGCGGCATGTAGGCCAGCATCGAATTCAGCCGCTGTTCTCTCCCATGGAGCTCCTTTATAACGCCTATAGAGTTCGCAGGTGGCGGAGATGTCCGGGGGCCAGACCGTGTGTGCGGCAGCTTTGAACAACCTGTGTGTCATTTCCCGATCGAACTTTGGTGCCAAGGCTTCTCCGTACCAGTTGCCTTTGTGTGAAATCGACGTCGGGAGAGACCCGAAGAGTGGGCAGGAATCGTGGCCATTGGCGGTAAACAGCACGAGAGCAAAGGCGCCGATTTGCGCAGCAGTGACATCACTCGGCATCACGCCGAACGCTGCGTGCTGGTGCTCGAACGGGTTATCAAATCGGAAAGTGAGAAGTGCCTCTTTAGCGTCAGGAACGGGCACATAGAACAACGCTGACATTGTTGGACCGAGTGGATTGAAGTGCATCCACCCAACAAGGGGTGTGCTTGGCAAGCTGCCCAGGTCGCAGTCAAGCACGGGTTGGCTTATACATAAATCGCAATCGGATCCAGCTCCTTGTTCTACGGTCCTGCGTTTCAATACAGCCACATAATGCTGAGCTGAAGAGGTCATTCCCTTTTTCCCCCATCGCACTGAATCAGTTAGGTTGCAGGCATATGGCGTGACCGAGGAGCACAAACTGCGCCTCAGCGATTCACCTGTGGCATGCGAAGCAGTACCCGCTCTTGTGCAGGTTCGATGGTTTCATGCAACTGGCTGGTGCGGGTCTTTTCTTGAATTCGTAAGCCGAGCAGAACCTGGACCGCATCGTTGGCCCTGCGCGCATGGTCTATGAGCGCCTTTCGCCTTTCCGGGGGAAGTGACCGGACCTTGTCCGGATGTGATTTCTGGACGATCTCGCGGCGGGATTTCTCAATCGTTTCCCAATCCGCTCCCAAAGTGACTTGCAGCACCCTGCTTGCCTCCTCGGGGGACATAATCGCGTCGCCGATGTCGAGTCTAGGTTCTACGGGTGCAGGGAAAGGGAATGGTTCTCCACGCGAAACCAGACGAGGTGGAGGATTTGTAGGTCTGGTCACAGACACGGGTTGAGGCGTTTGGGGAGGCTTGAGCGCCAATCCAGGAACGTGTTGTGCTCGTTGCGGAGGAACAGGATTG
>PLST01000129.1:0-1107 GCA_003164255.1 Acidobacteriaceae bacterium
ATCTGGAGCAAACCATCGATCGCCTTCGCCTCGAGCAGGCTTCGCTGCTTGAAGATGCCCGCCAGGGCGAGCGCCTCCAGGCCCTCCTCGACTTCCAGCACCGCTACATCTACTCCACCCTCGCCGCTCAGGCCATCGGCTCAAGCGGCAGCGATCAGTCCCGCGTCTTTTATCTCGACAAGGGCTCCAACTACGGCCTGCAGCCCGACATGGCCGTCATCTCCGCCGACGGCATCGTTGGCAAGGTCCGCGACGTCTTTCCCCGCACCGCCCAGGTCCTGCTCATCAACGACCAGACCAGTGGCGCCGGTGTCATTCTTGAAACCACCCGCATCCGTGGCATTCTCACCGGCAACGCCTCCGGTCAGCTTGAAATCGTCGGCATTCTCAAGGACGAGCGCATCAAGCCCGGCGAAAAGGTGTTCACCGCCGGTGGCGATCTCGTCTTTCCCCGCGGCCTGCCCGTCGGCCAAGTCGAAAAGGTCGTCCCAGATCCTGATCGCGACGCCTTCATCGACATCATCGTCAAGCCCTACGCCCATCTCGACCGTCTCGACGAGGTCCTCGTCATCACCGACACCCAGCCTCGCTTCTCGCCCCAGGACGAACAGGATCTTGCCACCAGCGAAGCCGTCAAAGGCGCTGAGGCCGATGCCATCAAGGAGCAGTTGAAAGCCTCGCAGATCAACGCCGAGCATCTTCCCGGCCTCATCGATCCCAGCCTTCCGCCCGAGCAGCAACCGCTCCTCGACTCCTCCAACCCCAATCCCGTCGCCCATCCGCCCCAGCCTCTGCATCCTGACCGGTTCACCCCATTGGAACAGGCGCCGAGCGAGCCCAGCGCCCCAGCCGGCCAGAACAAGAATCCCCAGCAGTCGCCCAAGCCAGCCGCGCCCCAGAGGAACCCNNATGCCATCCATGTCCATGCTTGGTCCCGACACGCGCCGTCAGCTGGAGATTCGCCACTATCCTCTCCTCGTTTACGTCCTCGTCCCGCTCGCCTCGCTGGTCCTCCAAGCCTGGCTGCCGCGCGTCGTCAGCCCGTATGACTTCTTTGACCTTCCCCTGGTGGTCACCGTCTATTTCGCCCTCGGCCGTCCCAGCCCT
>PLST01000129.1:1221-2999 GCA_003164255.1 Acidobacteriaceae bacterium
TCGACCGTCTTCAGATAAGGGACTAAAAGCAGTGGTCAGTTGTCAGTGTTCAGTGATCAGCCGGTTGCCCCAGGTCTCGATTTTGAGACCAGGGCCCGCAAACACTCCCCATCGCGCTTTTTCTGACCACTGATCACTGATCACTGACCACTGTCGTTCCACCAGCGGTATCCTAGAAGACAGAGAAACATGAATTCCCTCAGCGGCCAACGCGGCGAAAAGCTCTCCCCACTCAAGACGGCGGTGGTGCAGTACGGCATCCTCATCATGTTGCTCGTGCTCTCCTCGCAGTTGTGGCGGATGCAGGTGCTCGGCGCTGAGAACTTCCGCTTGCTCGCCGAGCAGAACCGCATCCGCAAGGAGCCCATCCTCGCCGCCCGCGGCAAGCTCTTCGATCGCGAGGGCCGGCTGCTCGTTGACAACTATCCATCCATCTCCTGCTTCCTTGTTCGCGAGCAGAACCACAACGTAGATGCCGATCTGCCGCTCATCGCCAAGGGCCTCGATCTCGATCTCGAACAGCTCCAGGCCACGCTCCGCCGTTACCGCGCCGCGCCCGGCTATCAGCCCATCCCCATCAAGGCTGAGATCACGCCCGACGAGCAGGCCTTCATTGAAGCCCACCGCAACGAGCTCCCCGAGCTTGAGACCATCGACGAGGAACGCCGCCTCTATCCCCGCGACGGCTTCGCCGCCCATCTCATCGGCTACGTCGGCGAAGTGAGTGAAGAAGACCTCAACAATCCCCGCTTCGCTTACTACACGCCCGGCGACGTTGTCGGCAAGGCCGGCGTTGAAGAAACCTACGACCAGCTATTGCGCGGGCAGGACGGGTCGCGCGACGTCATCGTCGACAGCCATGGCCGCGAAGTCGGCTATCTCCGCACCCAGCACGCCACCCCCGGCCAGGACCTCAAGCTCACCATCGACGAAGATCTGCAACACGCCGCCGAACTCGCTCTCGGTGCGCGCAACGGCGCCATCGTCGCCATGGATCCGCGCAACGGCGAAATTCTCGCCATGGTCTCCCGCCCCAGCTTCGATCCAAACGCCTTCGCCGTCCGCATCAACCGCAACGACTGGAACAAGCTCATCGAGGACCCTGACCACCCGCTGATGAACAAGACCCTCCAGGCGCAGCTCGCTCCGGGATCCACGTTCAAAATCCTCATGTCCGTCGCCGGCCTTCAGGAGGGCATCGCGCAGGACATGCACATCAACTGCGCCGGCGGATGGGGACCCTACGGCTTCTTCCATCACTGCGACGAGCATCACGGCGCAGTCAACATCCAGAACGCCATCCCCTACTCCTGCGACACCTTCTATTACATGCTTGGCGACAAGCTAGGCATCGACAGGATCGCCAAGTACGCGCAGGAATTCGGTTACGGCCAGCGCACCGGCATCGACCTGCCCGGCGAGCAGGCCGGCCTCATGCCCTCCGCCCCGTGGAAGCTCAAGAACTATCACGCCCGCTGGTATCCCGATGAAACGCTCGACGTTTCCATCGGCCAGGGAGCCGTTGAAGCCACCCCGATCCAGCTCGCCCGCATCATCGGCGGCATCGCCTCTGAAGGACACATGGTCCGTCCCCACGTCGTCTTTCCCAATCAGCTCCCCGACGACTTCCGCAAGGGCCTGCTCGACAGTTTCCCCGGCACAGGGGACGCCACCGTTCCCATCGACTTCGACAACTGGATCACCGTCACCGACGGCATGTACAACGTCACCCAGCCTGGCGCCTTCCACACCGCCGGCGGAGAGCACCTGGACGGCAT
>PLST01000572.1 GCA_003164255.1 Acidobacteriaceae bacterium
GCAAAGAGTGTTGCGTTTGCAGGGCAGTGGCTGTTGCGGAAAACGCGCCGTACGTGACCGATTCCAGCTTCTTTGCGATTTCAAGGCATGCAAATGCCGGTGCACTCAGGCTCATCTTTTCGCCCGGAGCGAGCTGAGCGATTTGCGCTATGTCGCTGTTGGCGCGAAAACGGCTTAAGTGCGATTCCAGCTTATCCAGAAGATCGAATGCGGCCTGCGCAGCCTGTGCGGCATAGGTTCTTTCTTCGTCGGCGATGCGCACCTCAAAGTGTGTCGCCATGGCGCGATGATTGAATTGGTGGATGTCAGCCATTCGATTTCATTTCGGCGCGGGCGACCACAAAAGGATCAGCACGCCGGGCCGGACTCCAAAAAAGTCTGGGCGAAATTCCCTTAATTGATCGGCGTATTGGTCCGCCGCTTCTGCTGAAGTGATGTAGAAATCCGCTTCTCCCACTTGCTGGCCCGGCTGCCAGAATCCGACTTGGGTAAAGTGCCGCAGGTACCACGGCAACGGCCATGGATCGGATGCAATGACGCCGATGCGCGGCGATGTGAGTCCTTCCTGTTGCGCGAGATTTGCGATCTCAGCAGGCAGTCCGAGCAAATCCTCCGTGGTCTGGGCATACGCATACGGGTTGGTTTCATCGGCAGGATGGACAAAGACGCGCAGCCGCGTATCGTGGGCAATCAACGCGGCGGACACAGCACCTAGCAGGATGCAACAGGCCGGCGCGGCTATGCGAAGGGCGGCGTACTTTTCCGGCACGTGCCAGAGCGACTCCATCGCCAGACCGGCAAACAGAGTGATAGGCAACCAGAAACTCAGGGCCAGCCACGGCGTCTTGTAGGGAATCAGGCTGTAGATGACGGCAGTCAGGAGGGCATAGAAGGACAGAAAGCCATACGGCGAAGGTTCACGCTTTCTCGCGCACTGAAAGAACCCAATGCAGGCCAGGGCGCAGATAATTCCGCCCGACCAGCCGCCGGTGAGAAGTTGGGCAAAATACCAGAGAGGCTTTTGATGGCCTTCGCCGCCTGCACGCGCGAAGGCGTTGGGAACTGCATGCAACAGCGCGGCCAGTGCGCTCCAGTTCGTGCCGAACCAGGTGAATAGAGCCAGGCTCAGCAGCAGAAAAACCAGACCAGCGGCCAGCAGCGTCCTGGGCCTCCACAGATCGCTAGGGCTCTTCCGGCGCAGATTCCAGAGCCAGTAGAGGAGCGCCGCAACCGACAGCGCTGCAAAGTGCAGTACCGCGGTCTCTTTGCAGGCCAGCATCAGTGCGGCGCATGCCGCAGCCAATACTGCCAGCTTCGCTGAGCGCCGTGCGCACGCGCTCCAGCCGCTCAGGATCAACCCAAAGGTTGCGGCGATAAAAAGCGATTCGTGAATGAAATACCGGTCGTAGTAGACGGGCAGAGGAGCGGCGGCAAAAAGCAGCGCGGCGATCAGNNAGGTCAGAGAATGCCTTTGCGCCCTGCAATCTGACCAGCGGCAGGGCAAATCCGGCCAGCGCAGGACCGTGGCGGTCCTGCGGATCGTACGTGTAAGTTTCGCCTGCCAGCAATTGCCCTACGATGTAAGCGTTGACAGCTTCATCGGTGTGCATGGGCCGCGCACCCAGTTGAGGAAGGCGCAGGAGGAGGCCGAGAAGCGCGACAAGAAGAAAAGCCGCCCAGCGAGCCCAGTTGGGCGGGTTCAGACGGCCGGCTTGCCCCACACCTCAACCTCAATGTAGTGATTCAATTTGTTTGACGTGTTCCCGTTGCTGTAAAGACGGACATAACGCCCCTTCACGCCCTTGGCGTCAATCAACTTGCCCTGATACGTTTCGATGTAATTCAAATCCTTGCCCGCGCCGAGGCCAAGCTCATTGTGAAAAT
Organism: Acidobacteriaceae bacterium; assembly: GCA_003164255.1. Classification (GTDB taxonomy): domain Bacteria; phylum Acidobacteriota; class Terriglobia; order Terriglobales; family Acidobacteriaceae; genus Telmatobacter. The sequence continues at coordinate 1,885 of PLST01000572.1, forward strand.
CATTGTTGAAGATGGTCGTCACGCCCGAGCGGAATGTGGGATCGTCGGAGACCTGCACGGCAACATCGCGATACACGCGTGCCTGAGAATGAAAATGCCAGATGAGGATCGCGTAGACATTCGCTCTTTTCGCCAGGTCGATTTGCACCCACTGCTTGCCGGGCCCAAGCTCGACCCAAGATCCCTCGTTGCCGTCCTTGTCGCCATCGACAATCATATCCAGTGTCCCGACGTCGGGATTGTCGTCGCTCGCGGTGACCTTCTTGTTTCTGGCCAGGTTGAGCGTGCCTTCAGGCACCATGAAATCAGGGCGCTTGCCTTTGGTCGGCGGCTCAAGGTTGGTCACATTGAGGGGCACAGGCGTTCCCACAAAAAGAGGCGGGGGTAATTTTGTCTTCAAGACCACCTGGTTCTGGGCAAACGATGCGGCTGCCACAAGCAGTACAGCCAGAACGGGAGTATTCCTGGAAAGCATTTTCATCATCGTCTCAAGCTCTCACTTCTTCGGTAGTGATGGCAACTCTTGTCTGCGCAGCAACTGCTTCGTTTGCTTTATGGATCGTGTATTCACTGCTGAATGCCTCATCGCCAGGGCAGTTCAGTTTTGCCGTGCCCCGGATGGCATTGAAAAAGTTCTCTAGGTGCGGCTGATGGGGCGGTTTATTAAAGAACACGGGAATCTCATATTCCGCCAGCTGCGCGGTCTCACGTACGTCCACTTTTGCTGCGTCGTCTGCCGAGGTTGGCTTGGCGCGGACGTAGCCCTTTGCCGTCAGGTCGTCCCAGCTCACCTGGGTCGCGCGCGCTTCACGCCAGATCGAGCAAAGGGACGGATCTTCTGACATCTTGATGGTGCCGTCGTCGCCCATGAACATCTCGAAATAGCCGCCGCCGGCGCTGGTGGTCGTCTGCACCTGGTAAGACGCGCGCGCTACGCCCTGGGCCATTGGATACTCGTAAATCACGATCGCGTTGTCATACCAGTCGTGGTTCTTGTAGTAATCCAGTCCGCCGCTCCCGATAACGGACTTGGGCGTGCCCATCCACCAGTTAAAGATGTCGATCTGATGGGCGCCCAGGTCAGACAGCGGCCCCCCGCCGAGTCCCTTGTACCAGCGCCAGTTGCGGAACTGGTGCATGTCTTTGTAGCCGTACTTGGCGAGCATGCTTGCGGGCATCTCGTACTTTTTGGGCCAGCCGAAGTCTTCTTTGACCGCCCGGTTCCATTGCCCCTGCGCTGCCGTCAGCCGTCCGCAGAATTGCGCCTCATGCAGCAGGCGGTTCAGGGTGAATAGGTAGCGGGGGTTGCTGCGCCGCTGATGACCGATCTGCAACAGCTTTCCGGTTTCGCGCATGGTCTTCACCATGGAACGCGCTCCGTCGATGGTGTTGCTCATCATCTTCTCGCAATACACATCGAGGCCGGCTTTGAGGCATGTGTTGGTCATCGACGCATGGCAGAAGTCCGGCGTTGCGATCACGACCGCTTGCAGGTCTTTTTCCTTGGCGAGCAGATCTTCGTAGTTTTCGTAAGTGCGGACCTCATTGCCGACTTTTCCGAGGTAACGCGCGCCCTCGTTCAGGTGGTAATCCCAGATATCGCAAAGCGCCACCAGCCTGATGCCCTCGATATTCAGCAGGGATTCCAGCAGTACCTTGCCTTCCTCGCCATACCCGATGAGAGCAATGTTGATCGTGCTCAGCGAAGACTTGCCGGCAACCCCTGCTTTTGGGGCGGAATCGGACTTGCAGGCATTCAACAACATGCCGGCGCCGGCCACTGCAGTGGCGCCGATAAAATCACGACGATTCAGAAACGGATCTACCATTTTTTGAGGACCACAAATCGGTTGTGTTCGGCCAGAAGGAAAGCACCGGCGACAAGGCCGATGTGAATGCCCAGCCAGGCCACGCCGTCGTTCTGGTCTATGAGAACCAGACCGACTGTCAGCGCTATAAAAAGCACTGCCTGCGCCAGCAGCGACAAGCGAGTACCGAGACCGATCAAGAGCATGATCCCGGTGAGAATGAAGGCCGGGCCAAGCATCTTGTCAAAGGCCGTCAATACGAATTTCGGAAACAGCGGTTCCTGGGCAAACTTGTCGCGAAGCGCTACCGGAATGCCTGCGTAATTGGCCAACGCATAGGACTTGACGTTCACGTTGACCATCACTCCGCTCAAATCAGGCTGGCCGGTGGACGGATCGATGAGCGGCATCGCGACGGACTTATAAGCGGCAAATTTCTGAATACCCACAAACAGTGCGCGGACGCCGAGCCAAAGGCGCAAAGCCAGGAAGGCAAAAGTAAAATCCCAATTGACTTTGCGGTTTGCACCCAGTCTTACTTCAGTCGTATCAGTCATGTCTCCCCGGTAGATGCCAAGGTTGTATTGTAGAGGTTTTCCAGGCTGCTTCTACGGCAAGCCTGCGGACTCCACGAAAAGCGGCTGCTGCGGGCAAAGCACTCAGCTCATCTTCCACGGACCCCTGTATTCGCGGGTCAACCGCTTGCTGGCTTCGGGATCGCCGATGATCCTTTCTTCCGTCGCGTCCCAATGGATTTTTCTTCCCTCAAGCATGGAGATCAGGCAAAGATGTCCCGGAATGGCCGAGTGATGTCCCACCTCCACCGGCGTAATAGTTGATTGACGGGTTCTTATGCAGTCCAGAAAGTTCTGCTGGTGATTCGCAGAGGTGTAGAGCTTCACTTTGCGCAACTCCCTCGGCAGATACTTACCCTGCTTCCACGCGGGATTCGAGGTCTCAAATCCGTCGCGATCCACCCACACCCAGCCTTCCGTGCCAATCCACTTCACACCCATTTTAATGTCCGGATAGCCGCCGGCGATGGTCATAGTAATGCCCTGCGGATACTTCAATTCAAACCGGTACTTTGGCGCGGAGTTCCAAACCGCCGTGGCTGGCGGCAGTTCCCCGCTGCCTTCTACCTCCGACGGACCGGAGTTGTCGAAACCCAGGCCCCAGTGCGCGATATCGCAATGATGCCCGATCCAGTCCAGAAGCTGGCCGCCACCGGTGTTGTAGTTCCAGCGCCAGGATTTATGGGANNCTCGCGACACTTACGCCCTGGGCAGCCAGCTTGGCCAGCGCTTCCTTTTGCACGCCGTCAAAATCAGAGTTGCCGCCTGGCAAACCGACTTCCACATGGGTCACCGTACCGATGAGTCCATTGCGAACGATCTCCGCGGCCTTGTGAAAGGTCGGAACCGAGCGCTGCCAAGAGCCCATCTGCCAGATAATGCCGTTCTGCTGGACTGCGCGGACAATGGATTGCTGTTCGGCGATGGTATGCGCGAGAGGTTTCTCGGCGTAGATGTCTTTTTTCCGGCGTGCGGCTTCAGTTGCGACGATTTCATGCCAATGATCGGGCACCGCGATCATCACGGCATCGATGTCGTCGCGCGCAAGCAACTCGCGATAATCGTGGTAGCCTTTGCAATCCTCGGTCCCATAATAGTCGTTGATCATCTTGACCGCGGCCTGCAGATGATTCGCGTCGATGTCGCACGCCGCCACCACCTGGCAATCATCCGACGCCAAAAAGGACTTCGTATTGCCCGGNNTTTCGATTCCGAGTTCTGTGCGGCGTGAGCTGAAAGAAGCGAAGGCAATACCGCGGTCGATGCTGCGGCCTTTAGAAAGTGGCGGCGATTCATCGAGCGGAGCGAGGACTCAGAATTGGGCTTTTCAGACATAATTGACATTTCGAACATGATACTGGTTCGAACTGAAGATTGGAATGCATTTGTCAGCCCAAGTTGCGGACTATTCCGGACCTTCCAGAAAACAAGCAAGAGCTTTTACGCTGTGATGCCGCAGGGCAGCGAGACGAAGCTCCAACATTGATCTTGGATAGGAGCTGGCGATGGAACAGCGGCTTTCCCCATTTTGCTATCGGCATGAGTGTGAAGGCTGTCATGAGTGTGATTTGAATTGAGTTGCTTGATCGCCGGCAGCCCTCTCATGGGCGGCGCACGCACAGGCTGCGAAGGCAAAATCCTCTTTTTGGAGCAGAATGAAGGATCTGGATGCCTTCTTTCCGATCAGGAAGTTGAATATCCGGGCCTCGTCAGAGGCTTTTCCTGGCGAACTGATCCAATTGATTGATCCGCCGATATCAATTTCCCCCTTGATCCGGTGTCTGCACCCCACCCACTGCCTCGGATCGTAGTTTGCTGAAAACTCGTCAATAGTTGGCAACCTCCAACCGGAGTACGTGCCAAGACAGCCATGGACTCAAGCACCGGTCAGGATACGATGGACGATCTCTGCATTTTCCCTGATCTCGTCCTTATTTCTTGGGAATACGCCGACATACACGCCATCATTTGGCTTGATGCTTTCATATGCGGTGCGGAAGGCCTGAGCGATGCCGGCGTCGGCGATGCGCCCGGCGGCAAGAATCTTGAAGGCAAAACAGGTCTTTGTGGTCTGACGCATCACTTTGTACATGCGCGGCGGGTCGCTCTGCATATAAATGTCGTGCGGCATTTCGAGCAACTCGCCATTGAGCGTCTTTTTCCACTCCTCCTCCGTCCTGGTGCGATTGTAGACACAGCCTGAGTAAAAATCGACATCCCAACCCTGCTCTTCCACGAGTTCGATCACTTCAGGTTTGTGCGTACCCACGCCAACCAGAACGCCCAGGTCCCGCGCTCGCTTACACCACTCTCGCTCGCTGGCCATCGTGCCGTTTCGGTAGGCCAGATCGATCTCCTCGCCCCGCCTCTGAAGCGCCAGCGGTTTGAGATCGCGAACCAACGCTGCCTCATCATCCTTCGCCATAACCTGCACGATCAGGTGCATCTTGCCGCCCTCGGCTTGAAATCGCGCCCAGTCCTGCGGTGCACGCTCAACATTTACGTAGTTGAATGCATTGATGCCGAAACTGCTGGCGCGATGCAGCACTTCGCAGACTCTATCCTGCGTGTACCACTCTCGCATGGAGCTGCTGAAGTTGTTGTTGTAATGGGAGAATCCATAGAGGGGATTGACACCGAGAACCAGGCGGCTGATCTCGGCATTGCCGAACTTCATCTTCGGAATCTGGATCTGTACACCATTGTCTGCTGCTGCAGAAACTTGTGCAGAAACCGGAGGCAAACTCTTGTCCGTGGATCCCTTGGCTGGCTCGGCGGCAAGCGTGGCTGCCGTTCCGCCCATCATGCCCGCGGCCAGGGCCGCGGTGGACTGCAAGAATTCTCGACGCGTATTCGACATAAAGATTCCTGTTCTCCTTCTGGTTTCCTACTTCCCAAAGCAGCTCAACCGAGAGCCTTCAAGCGAACTCAGTATTTCTGGGGCTCGCCTCATGTCAGCCGTCCATGCCGGGAGTGGTGATGACCTTCGCTTTGATCGCAGGTTTTGCCTTTACTTGCGGTATGCCGTGCTGGTGACAATCGGTGCACTTGACCCAATGAATGTTGTGGACGCTCGCCGAGTTTGCGTAGGTGGTATCCATCTTCTCCGCGTCCAGTCCGCAATTCGACATCTGTGGGTGGCATGTCTTGCACGAGGCCCGCGTGTTCTCGTTATGTCCATCGTGGCAGGCGACACAACTGATGCCCTCGTGCACGCCCATCGGCGTGCGATCGTCACCGGAGCCCACCTGCGGTCCCCACGCGTTGATTGCCGCCATTGACCCGGCCTCCGGTTCACGAGGCGCGTGACACTGATAACAGAGCGCCTGACGCGGATCGTGACTGACGGTGACCGTGCGAGATCCGTCGTGTAGCTGCGGAGTCGAAAGCGAGGCGGCGGCAAAGTGAAGAGTCTCGCGCCGGTCGTAAAATGCCAGCGAATCGGGAACAGCGGCACCTGCGACGGAGATGCGCGAGGCTGGCCTGGTTTCCTGCGCGCCTTCGCTGTGGACCTGGTGGCACGTCATGCAGGGCATCGCCGCCTGATCTCCGAGGCCCGAAGGAATCACACGCCAGGGCCCCTTCGTATTGAGAGGCTGCACCAAATCACGGATTGCCCCGCTGAAGTAGGAACCGTGGCAGCGCAGGCAATCGTCCATCAGCATGCGTTTGGAGTTGTGCACGGGATCGGTAAATATCTGACTGTAAGTCGCACTGTGTGGCCCCGCATGCCAGTTTGCGTATTCATGCTGGTGACACGATTTGCAGTTCGACGTCATCGCGGGCACATCCACATCCCGCAACTTGATGGCCTCGGGAACGGTGCCGAAGATGTGAATCCGCATGTGACGCAGCTTTGTGCTCAGGCTGGCCTCGTGGCAATCCATGCAGCCTGTTGTCCGGTGGGGCGCTCCATGCACCACTCTCACGTAAGCAGCCATCTCGTGGCAGCTCGCGCAGCCCTGGCCGTACTGAGACGTGTAGTACCAGGACGCGCTATAAGTGCCGCCGACCGCAAGCACCGCTGCTAACCCAACAGCGATCCCTGCGAATTTGAAGAATCGCATCATGACCGGAATCCCGTGGCGTTCCAGTTGCGAACCAATGAATCAGAAGCAAAGTAGGCAATGGCCATGATGGTCAGCGCCGGATTGAAGCCTCCGTTGGTCACGTGCACGCTTCCATCGATGACGAAGAGGTTATCCACATCGTGTACCTGGCAGTTGCGGTTCACTACCGAGCCTTGTGGATCGTTGCCCATCCGGCATGTGCCTGCCTGATGCTGCCCGGCGGATACGGTCGTGGGTCTACCCGCGTTGACGACCGTACTCACGGCTCCGGCCTCTTTGAGCCAGGCTTCAGAGCGCTGGGCTTGGACAATGCCGATCTCAAATGTATGCGGATGAACATTGCCGGAGATGCGCGCCACCTGCATCCCCCACTTATCTCTGACCGCCGGATCGAGAGTGATCCTTGCGTCGGCCATGGGTATCGGTTGGGTGGGACCCATGACGGCGATGTTGCGCTTGTAGAAACTGCGCATGGCCTTCTTGTGCGCGAGCCCCCAGCGCGGGGTGTTCACGGGCAGTCGGTCGATCATTTGAATCGGCAGGCGAATAAACTCGTTGCAGAGGGCTCCCCCGCCGCACAGTCCCGGAGTGCCGTGGTTATAGTCGGCTACCGCGATGCTCGCGCCGGGTCCCACATCATCGTAGGTATCAAAGTCGAAGAAGCCAACGGCCCCTGTGTAGTGGTGGCCCTGCAGATGACGCCCAACCTGGTCGTGGCGATTTCCTATCCCGTTCGGAAAGAGGCGGCTTTTGGAATTCAAAAGCAGGCGGGCTGATTCAATGGCGCAAGCAGAGACAATCACAATGTCGCAAGGCTGCTCCTGCAACCGGCCATCGGCATCGAAGTAGGCCACGCCGCGTGCGCGTCCCCGGTCGTCGGTGAGGATTTCTTTGGCCATGCACTCCGTGCGCAGCTCGCAGTTTCCCGTTGCCAGCGCAGTGGGAATCACCGTGTTCTGCGAGCCATTCTTCGCATCCACTTCGCAGGCGAAGCCGACGCACCACCGGCAGCGCATGCATGGGCCACGACCGTTGTACGGCACGCTGTTACGCGCCATCGGGATGTGAAAGGGATGAAGGCCAAGGCGCTTGGCCGCTGGCTCGAGGATTTGGAACTCGCGATTGGGAGCGAGTGGCGGCATGGGCAGAGGGCGTTTCCGCGGGCCAAAGAACGGACTGCCCGAGTAGTCGCCGGAAATGCCGATCTCATATTCGGCTTTTTCGTACCAGGGCTCCAGGTCGTCGTAAGTAATGGGCCAATCTTCAAGCGAGCTTCCAGCCGGTGCTCCATAAATTGAACGCATGCGAAAATCCTGGGGCATATAGCGCCACGCCATGGCGCCATAGCTCAGCGTTCCACCACCCACGCAAGCCGCATTGTTCTGGTAGCCGCCCTCGCTTGGCAGCAGGGTGCGAGGTCCAGTTTGCGGATCCCACACGACGCGCGGATTGCCTTCGTCGTCTGGTCCGAATGCATTGCCCAGCACCGTGGTGCGCTGATTGCGCAAGTCGTCCTTGCGGCAATCGTTGGCCGTGTACCACCTGCCGCGCTCGAGTAGGACGACGCTCAGTCCAGCAGTCGACAGCTCCTTGGCAACAATGCCACCTGCCGCACCCGCGCCCACCACCACCGCATTCACTTTTTTCATGAAGCGGCGCCCTTTCTCTCGTCATACTGCGCGCGACCACGAACGGGCGGCTCCCCCATGCCAACCATGCGCCAGCTTACGGCGTCGCGATTGCCGCCGTGACGCGGCGCGCCATAGTAGCCCTCGAGTGTATGGCTGCGCACGAGATTGAAGAACGCGGAATTCTCTTTCTCGATCGCGGCCACCAGTTGAGCTTGTTGAGGCGCGGAGAGCGCGGCCATGTCCCGACCATGGCGTTGCCAGCTCATTGCATCGGCACTAGAAAGACCGTCCCGATAGGCATTCCGGTGACGCCGGTAGTGACGGGCAAGTTGACGGTCAATGTAGGTAAGCACGCCGGCCTGTGAGGCGCTGGGAAAGTCATCCGCTGGGACAATTTGATCGCAGATCGCTGTCAGGGTTCGGGCCTGCTCATCATTGAGGAAATCCCAGTCGCCCTGATTGTGGCCGGTGCAGCCCACAGCCAAGGCTGCGCCGCCCATCGCTCCAGCAGCTACAAATTGCCGTCGCGTAAGAGATACGCCATCCCTGCTCGATTGCATTGGCCGATTCCTTGAACTGCACCTGATGGTGAATCAGTCCTCGACAGCTCGCCCCTAAATATTTAGGCAGTTGCCTATCCAATACATACTTGGCTGTTACAACCAGCATGGTCTGTGCCTCGAGTCACACTCGCAGATTCAGAAGCCCATAGGCGTGGCCGGCTCGATTTGGGCTATCAGAGGAGAGTCACTGGAAGAAAATGAAGGGCACTCCAAAGGGTAGTGACAGGAAATTCAAATTCCCCGTTACTTGGTTGATAATCCCCTGTTCGGTTTGCCTTTTGAATTGTGCACCAGGCGGAGTAAATGGTCTTTATTCAGCCAGATGGACGCATCCTCGCACTGTGTTTTGCGCCTGAATTTGAAAAATTCCCTGCATTTTCCCTGTTAGCAGGAAATTTGGCCGGAAAAGTGTTCGCAGGAGACTCGGCCCACCTTACTGCGCAAGCTCTCGATTCTATTCATATATTATAGAAACTAAGTACTTTAATGAGATACAGACTGGTGCGGTGTGTGCGCCTTGTGTGGATCGGAACGTCTTGCCCAGCTAATTCACATTTCAAAATGGTTTGCGCCTTGCAACGGAGATTGATCGCCTGCTGATCGAGGTATTCAGACTGTGAAGTCTCCCCAAGTTGCGCTAAGCCTCCGGGCACTCCAGTATGGAATGCCAATATTCATGGCAGGAACACATCGAGGAGAGACCTGCCAGGCAGCGACATCTGCGCTTATCGGTACAAGTCCTCGATCAGCATGTTGCTTTCTAGCTCGTCCTCGTTCTGTCCCGAGAGACTCTTGGCCATGAGAAATGAAAAGCGGCTTCCTTCGCCCATCGTGCTATTGAGCTCGATAGTCGTGTTGTGACGCTCAGCAATCGATTGCCCGAGAGCCAAGCCGAGGCCAGAGGCGGAAAAGGCGCCATGAATCGGCCGGGCTAAACGACAGAATCGTTCGAAGATTCGTTTCTGATCGTCTGGAGCGATACCAACTCCCGTGGCCGCGCTGCTTGGGCTTCATTGGACACTCGATGGGCGCAGGGACGATACGCCGCCCGGAACGGAACTGGCATTCGAACTTTGGCAGAACGAAAGAGGTGCCTACACTGTTCGCGTGACCGTCGCGATGCAAACACTCAATCAGATGCGCCAGTCCCGTGAACTGACTCTTGCTGCTCCTCCAGACGGTGAAGTACTGATGGTGCAGGGCTGCGATGCAAAGTCGCCAGCATGTAAGTGGGTGGCCTTCATGAAGAGTGTCGAAGCAGTCATCGACAGAAACGACATCTTTTAAGCGATTCAAAACTGATGTTCGATCCAGGCGCCGTTTCGAAATGCTCGCTGAATGACTCACTCTTCCCGTTAGCGAAAGCCGGAAACCCGGCGTAAGCCGGCAGCCGTGCAGAAAGAGCTCCGGGCGCAGTAAACGTCAGTTGCATATCATTGGGAAGCGAGACTTGTTTTTGCGAATCGATGACGAGGTGCACCGAAGCGCCCTCTCGCCTACAATTTTTCAATTCCAATCAGCTTTGCATCTCCGATAGGAAGTGAGAGTTTGAAGGAATCAGAGATCTGCGTCTGCCGTGTCAATCCACCGTACCGAACGAGATAGTCGCCGCTTGGCAATCCCTCAAACTTGAACTTAGCCTCTTTGACCACTCCTGTCGAGTCGCTTATGCTGAGTTCCATTCGCCGGCCGGTCTCACTCAATGCCAACCACTCAACCTCTCCTTGAGCAACCTCCAGATCGATTTTGTTGGGCACGAAATACAACCGCTTTCTCAGACCGTCCTGCGGATAGATGCGGACTTGCTCGCCCGAACTTTCAACCCGGCAGCCGAATCCAATCAGGCCGAAGGAATCATCTTGGATGACATATGATTTCGCGGCTTTGAGAAAACCGAACTGCGCGATCCCGCCATCGAGTGTCCTTGGCGGGGTGAAGTCGAGTATGCCCGGCGTGGAAATGAAATGCGCAAAGCACATGCCATCGGTAAGCAGGTCGGCCTCCACGCTCATCACGCCCGCGAATCCCTTGATTAACGTGTCCATGTCGCCGGTGTCCTCAAATCCGCGCAGCAATGCCCAGCCGTTGGTCGACTCGGTGTACCAGCAGGTCAGATCGCCCTTGTTGTCATTGCCGTATTGAAACCAGACGGGCTGGTTTCCGCCTCGGAGCGCCTTCATGATTTGCAGAGTCTTGATGTTCTTCTCATGATTTCCAAAGTAGCGAGTAAAGAAGTACACCTGTTCCTGGGCGGTTGTGTCCGCTGGGTACTCTGAAGCGTAGGGATAAGGGTCATGAAGAAAAACTTCGTTGCACTTCCTGATTTCCTCCAACAGCTCTCGGCGCTCTTCCTGGAATCCTTCTTTGCCCAGGTCCTCCATGATGTTCAGGCTGTTCGAGCCACCCATCACTCCAACGTTTCCCCAGGGATCGGTTTGAAACATCTGCGCGCTGGTGCGGTAAGCCATCTTCAGGTACTCATGAGGGCTCTTGCGCGTCAGCAGCCCATAGCGCTCTCCAATCTGATAGAGGGCGTGATAAATGTTTGCTACGTGTGCGTAGTTATAGGCCCGGTAACTCTCTTTGCTCCGTTCCTCGGTCCAATGGCTCCAGGGGCTCGACGGATACCTCTGCTTCCAATAGAGTGAGGCGCGGACGGCGTACGTCTCGGGATCCTGAATGTACTTGAAAAGGCAATCGGCAACGTAAGTCTCCAGGGCCGCCACTTCTTTCGGGGAGGGATAATAGACATTCTTTTCGGCCAGGAACAACGGTTCTGAAAAACCGAATTCGGCATCGCTCCCGCCCACCTCTGACACTTCATCCGCGTCGCGGAAGGTGCTGCCAATGCGGTGGTCAAAGGGAAGGAACATGTGGTTACGGTGATAGGGGTCGTCAGGATTCTGATAGAACTCCCGTTCCAAAATAAACCGCCCTCGGGCCTTGAGCAGTTGCGCGATGTCCTCGATGCAGTAGAAGTGTATGTTCGTCCAGCAGCCGCCATAATAGAATTTCAGGCTCTTTTGGCCGCGTCCCTTGAACGACAGCGTGAGCAGGGTCTTGTCGCCAACTCGTTTCCTCTCTTTCACTGTAATGTTGTCCGAAAGAAACTCGATCCCGTCGATGTCGGATTTCGACTTCAGCTCGACGTAGGCATTCGTTTTCTCCTGGACCACCATGGCAGGCAGAACCCGAATTCCAAGGTTTCCGGCTTTGTAGATTTCATCCCGGACCGCATCGTAACCGTCCACAAACGAGAAGCGCAATTGGCAGGACCATCTCTCGCCCGGCTGCAACACTAGAGAAGTATGCCCGTTGATCCAGGGATTCTTGAACCAGTTGCGAACATTGGATGTAGCCCATGAATGCACGGCGAGGATATTGGGCCCGTCCCACCAGTAGGCGTGTTGACCGAAAGAACTTTCGTCGCGATAAAGACACTCGAACGCTGCGTTCAATGTGGATTGCAGAAGCAGAAATGGCGCATCGCCCAGTGGGCGCTCGATGAGCACATAGGAGCTGTGACCACCCACAAAGCTGTGAGCAATGACCTTCTTTTCATGGTAAAGCTTCTGAAAGCGCGGATATTGTTCGCGATAGACCGAGAAATAATCGGCGGGAATTCTCAGAGGGTGCTCCGTGTCGTCTGCAGGGAATGGCTGCCCCGTTTTTGGATCCACGTAATACTCGCCCTGGTCGTCGTTCACCATCAACGGAAATCCGAGTTCACCGATCTCCAGGACGCGGCCCGTTGTGTTGCGAAGTTCGATATCCCAAAACAGAGAATCGTCCTGCCCTGCGTGGAACTTCATGGACAGATTGAAGCTTTGAATTCCATTCTCATTCTTCGAGACGCCCTCGTATTCTACGGAGAATGTTCCCGCGTCAAAGCTCACCCGGCGAATGTCACCGGATCTTCCTGTCAGTTCCTGCCTCCAACTTCCCTCCAAAATGAACTCGGCGCGCGGTGACCAATTGCGATGAGCCGGATTAGCGTCCGTGACGTTCCAAACCGACGTCACCAAATCTCCGGTCCATCGGGAATTCGTAGCATCGACGCCCGGCGTGTTGTGTTCGTTCCCGATAAAATTTGTGCCGAAGGGGTCGCCCTTCCGTGTAATTGAAAAGATCGAACCGTACCTTCGGTCAAAGGTGACGATCATGTTGCCGGCGGCCAATTCGACCAGGTCGTCCGGTCCCGGGCCGACAGCAGCCCTTGCAGCGAGTTGAGAAGGGAGCGTTTGCGGCTGTCCTGTCTCAGCCGCTTGGATCAACCCATCAGCGCCGGGTTGCGCTTTTCCTGAAACAGCAGCCAGGAGGGTCGTTGCCCCCACGATGCCCGCATTCTGCAGGAGATCGCGGCGAGTGATTGGTTTAATCATCCTTGCCCTTCAATCGGGATCGAATTGGCTTTCTGAGCATCGGACCCATCCGCGCGTCTCAAAGGCACGCCTTCAGGATTCCATCCTCCAGATTTGCTGGAGGGCAGCATACCATATTCCTTAACCGGCTGGAGGAATGCGAAAACAACCACGCAAAGTTCCCGGAACGGGTCGTTGTTGGCACAGAGTAGCCGGGCCGATCGCGTTCCCAACAGTGACAGGCGCGTCAAATTCAGCTGATTCCTACGTCAGTTCAATTCTCAGGGTAATGCCAACATCCGATACTTTCTCCGCGGGCATCTGGACCCTTAATCCGGCTTCGTCCTGCTTCCAGTTGATTTTGCCTTTGTGGCCGAGAAGTTCCAGATTGCGAATCACTCCAGGAGTTTGATGGCTCGCAAGCCCGAGAGACCTCACCACGGCTTCCTTCTCAGGCCACCCCATCACGAAGGCGTAGAGGGTGCTCCCCTTTGTAGTGAAGCGCACATCCTCAGCCGTAAGATCCTTCTGTTTGTCCTCATTGAAGTTGCCAGTTTCGATTTTGACCTGGGTGGACGGGCCTTCACCGTAGATCTTCCATGGACGCGAAGCGTGAATGCCTTCGCTGTTGATGGCCATCCATTGCGTGATGCCTTCCAGAATCTCCATCTCTTCGAAGTCCAACTCACCCGAATTCGGCAGCGGGAAATTTAGCAAGAGGTTACCGTTCTTGCTTACAATATCCACGAGCAGGTCGATTACTTTCTTGGCTGTCTTGTATTGCTGGCCGCGTTTGTAATGCCATTGGCCGATGCAGGTGTCGGATTGCCACGCGTTACTGGATATGGCGTCAGACACGCCTCGCTCCCGGTCCAACACGCAAGTTCCAATAGCGCAGTCGGCCCCCAGCTTGCTCGTGTAAACCGCTTCTGTTTGGCCGCCGTGCAACTGGGCGCTGACGTTATACAAGTGGGAGACCATCTTCAATCCATAATCCTCGAACGGAAGGTGACCGTCACTGTAAAAGTAGTCGGGTTGATATTTGTCGATCAGGTCGGTCATGCGATCTAGGTAGTGGCGCTTCCATGCGTCGGGAATGCCAGCCTCGTCCCAGTCCCAGCCGTCTTTGCTGCTGATGAACTTCTCGCATTCAGAATCGTGATAAAGATCAGCAAACTGCGGGTCATGGCCGTCGTACCTGACACCTGCCAGCGGCCCGTCTTTGTCCGAGCTGTGGCTGGTAGCAAACCATCTATAACTCATCCACACGTGTTCGCTGACCCCAAACCGCAGGCCGTTCTTGAGGGCCGCCTCACGCCATGCGCCCACAATGTCTCTCCTCGGACCCATCTTGACCGCGTTCCAACGCGTGTACTTCGAATTCCAGAGATCGAAATTGTCGCAGTGGACGCCCATGCTGACGAAGTACTTGGCTCCCGCTTTTTTGTAGAGGCTCATCAGATAGGCAGGATCCCATTTTTCAGCTTTCCAATGGTCGACTAAATCTTTGTAACCGACTTTGGATGGGTGCCCGTAAGTCTGGACATGATAGTCGTATTGCGAAGATCCCTGGATATACATATTTCGGGCGTACCAGTCTCCGTCTTCGATGGCAGATTGCGGGCCCCAGTGCGACCATATACCGAACTTTGCGTCGCGGAACCAATCTGGAATCCGGTAGCCTTCGAGCGACGCCCTGGTCGCCAGGAAGTTGGTACTCGACGGTGCAGTCTGGGCTTTCACAAATCTGGAGAGAGCAAGAGCAGAAAATGAACTGCCCAGCCATTGAAGTAACTCACGTCTGTTCACTCCCATTTGAGAATCAATCCTTTCGCTGTGCTGTTGTGATCGAAAATTGACGACGACAATCCTTAGCTTCGGCTAAGTACTGTCTGACGTTCGCAATTGGCATTTCGTTCTGGCATTGAACTGCCTGTTGTCTCGGCGTGTTCCGGGTTTGGCAAATCTTCTGCAATTTACGCAATTCATGCTGTTCAAAGCTCGTAGGCCTCCACAGCTGTGCCAGCAAGCACTCTCTCCTGCTCGTCGGGTGAGAATTTGCAGATCACCCGCTTCACTAGTTCCACCCAAGAGCAATATTTCGAAGCAAGAGTTATCACCGGCCAGTCAGACCCAAACATAGTCCGCCGCGGCGTAAATGCCTCAAAGACTGTCTCGAAGTAGGGCGTCAGCTCTTCTGCGGTCCAGCTATCCCACTTTGCCTCCGTCACCATGCCGGATACCTTGCAGTACACGTTGGATCGCTGCGCGAGTTCGTTGAGTTCTCTCTTCCAGGGCGAAAGCGCACGATCGCGAATCCGCGGCTTCGCAATGTGATCGACAATAAAGATCTGGTTGGGATGCCGGTCAACAAACTCGATCGTCTGCGGTAAGTGGCTCTCAAAAACCAGTAGGTCGTAGCGCAATCCGTAGTGCTTCAACAGCCCGATCCCACGGTTGAAATCGTCCCGGAGCATGTAAAAAGGATCCAGCTCATCATGCAGCGCATGGCGCATCCCCTTCATGTTGGGAAGGACAGCAAGCCGCTCAAGTTCTTTTCCAACATCCAGGCTTGCAAGCGGAGCCCAACCCACAACTCCGCGAATCAGGTCAGAACGTGCCGCCAGATTTGAGAGCCATTCCGTCTCCTGCATCGTTTGCCGTGCCTGCACAACGATGGTCCCGGTTACTCCGGCAGACCGCGTCACCTCTTCAAGCTCGGCTGTCAGGTAGTCACGCCGCAACATCTCCATGCCATCGCCCATCCACGGGTACTCTTCAGGCTGATAACGCCATAGATGATGATGAGCATCGATACATTCATTAGCCATGCCAGGCATCCTCGCCAGGGAGAGAGTTGTTTGAGCTCAGTTGATCCTTGCGTGCGATTGCGACTCCCAATTCGTCAGTAGGTTCTCATCCAACGTGTAAAGTCAAAATGGCCGGCGATATCCCAACTCGGCTCCACCGCTCACGTGCATGATATGCCCCGTCACAAAGCGCGCCTTGTCTGAAAGCAGATATACGCAGGCGTCGGCAATCACGTCTCCTTCCGGGCAGTAGCCCATCGGGTGAATCTCATCGAGATAACGTTCGACCGATGCCGGATTCGCCTGCTCGGCACACCATTTGCGAAGCATCGGAGTCCAAGTCCCCGCCGGACACACCGCGTTCACCCGAATCCCGTATTTCGCGTAGTCAAGTGCCATCGATTTTGTCAGCGTGTTCATTCCGCCCTTGGTTGCTGTGTAAGCTGCGTGAGTCTCCTGACCGATCACTCCAACAAGGCTCGAGGTATTCAGGATGCAGCCTTTGCTCTCTCTAAGCGCAGCAAAAGCGTGACGCGTCGTGTAAAGCATGCTTTTCAGATTGATGTCGAATAGTGCGTCCCATTCCTCATCGCTTGTTTCGTGCAGAGCTTTAACCGGGGAACCAATACCGGCGTTATTATGAACCGCGTCCAACCTGCCGAAATGGGCGAGCGTCCTTTCGATCGCCGCCTGCACTTCCGCATCGATTGAAACATCGCAGGGAAACCCCAAGTGCTCTGAACCGAGTTCCGAGGCCACAGAGGCTGCGCCCTCCTTGCCGCGGGCCACAATCGTCACCAATGCGCCCTCTGCAGCATAGGCTTTCGCACACTCCCAGCCGATGCCTGTCGATCCGCCTGTAAGAAAAATGACCTTGTCCTTGAGCAGCATCTGTTCAGTCCTGTCTAGTGAGATCCAAACTCCATCGCTGGCAACTCCAGAATATGCCTGCACGATCAATCAGAAACCAATCACGCTCCACCATCTACCGGAAGTGTGACACCGGTGATCTTAGCGGTCTCGCCATCGAGACAACATCGTTTCTCGAAACTCATGAACCCGTCACCATCAAGCCTTATTGATCTCGGCAAGGGCTCTGCGGTTTGGCGTCATCCCCGCACCCGGCGCCTCGGGCGCAATGTAGTAGCCGCCAGTAATCTTCGCGGGTTCCTGCATCCAATCGTGCAGCCACGGAATGTACTCGAGCAGCGAACACGCCGGATGCGCGAAGCAGAGGTGCGCATGCACCTGGCACATGTCGCCCACGTGCGGCACGACCGGCAGGCTGTAGCAGCGCGCCATGTCTGCCACCTGCCAGAACTCAGTGATCCCCGCCAACCGCACCACGTCCGGCTGCACATAGTGAACCGCACCAGCATGAATGAAGTCGCGAAAATGCGAGGCCGTGTAAAGTTGCTCGCCGAGCGCAATCGGCGTCTGAATCGTCTCTGCCAACCGCTTGTGACCCTGCACATCGTCGAAGTAAATGGGCTCTTCGATCCACGCGATATCGAACTCCGCCAGACGTCCCGCCGTCTGGATTGCTTGTGGTAAGGTCCAGCGTCCGTTGGCATCTGTCATGATGCGGATTTCCGGACCCAGCGCCTTGCGAACTGCCTCCACGCGCCGCAGATCCTCGCGCGGGTTCGCTCCGCCCACTTTGAGTTTCACGGCGCGATAGCCTTCCTCCTCCACCAACCGCTTGCAGTCGGAGACAACCGTCTCCAGCGGCCAATTCAACCAGCCGCCGTCCGTGTTGTAGGCCTCCACACTTTTCTGCGCTGAGCCGCCCAGCAGCTTCCAAAGCGGCTGACCAGCATCCTTGGCCTTCAGGTCCCAGAGCGCTATGTCGACGGCGCCCAGTGCCAGGTGAGTAATCCCCGCACGCCCCACCCAGTAGATCTCTGCCCGCTTGTGCAGTTTTTCCCATAGCGCGAGAACTTCGCGAGGGTCTTCGCCGATCAGTAGTGGGCCATAACTGTTCAGGATGCAATCGACAATCAGCCTGTCGGTGGGCAGGTGAGCATGCGTGCCTGAGAACCCATAGCCTACCAGGCCTGTGTCGGTGTGAATCCCTACACCGGGCGCGCCCCAGTGCGAAAGTGTGTGCGTGCTGTCCGCTATCCCGCCGCGGGTCACCGGTGCATGCAAAATGATTGGTTCAAGTTTTGTAATCTTCATTGTGGTCGCTCAATCGAAATCAATCATTGCTTTCACCAGTCCGGGCTCGCGGTGAATCAGCGGCAATCGCTCCGCTGCTTCTGCAAAACCGAATCGATGAGTGATGAGTGGCATTACGTCCACCCTGTTAGTTTCCATGGCACGAAGGACATCCTGAAATGTTGCGGTAAGCCCGGCCCTGCTGGCCATCAGAGTAAGCTCCCGGCGATGAAAATTGGAATCGTCAAAACTGACTTCTCCAATAAACAGACCGATGAAGACAATACGCCCACCGTGCTCGGCTAGTTGAAATGTGCTATTCATTGAAGCCGGGCTGCCCGTGGCGTCAATCACGATGGAAGGCAACTGACCAAAATGTTGCTTTAGTCGCCCGGCAAGGTCATCACCCGCAAGGATTGCTTTACCAAGCTCCATCTGATCGCATGCAAAGCCGAGGCGATCGGTTTGGACATCGATACAGACAACGTCCGCGCCGGCCGCTTTTGCAAAAATCGCGGCCGCAAGTCCGATCGGACCCATCCCGATGATTGCCGTCGGCTCATTTTTCCCCGGCCTTGCACGTTCGACACCATGAGCACCAATGACGAGAGGTTCTGCCAGCGCGATTTGATCCGGCGACAGCGATCGGCTGCAATGCAGTTTGTTCACCGGAACTGTGATCAACGGAGCGTGCCCACCGTCGATGTGGACTCCAAGAACCTGCAGATTCCTGCAACAGTTGGTCTTTCCGGTGAGACAAGCCGGACAGTCTCCACAAAAGTAGTACGCCTCGACAGTACAAAGGTCCCCGGACCTCAGATCGCCACTGTCGGCTGAAATCACTTCAACGCAAAGCTCATGCCCAAGTCGCCGCGGGTAGCTGAAGAATGGTTGGCGGCCGGCCATCGCGTGAATGTCGGTGCCACACACACCGCAACGACGCACGCGAACAAGCGCTTCGCCCGCCAGGGGAACGGGCTCGGCAACGTCTACCCACTTCAGCGATCCAGGTGTCTCCAGGACGAGCGTTTTCATGTCAACGATGCCGCCTTCGCCAAAGCTTCTTGTTCAGTCTGTCAGCCATTCCGTGCCTTCGCTAATGGAAGAGATAGTAGAGAATGCTCATCGCTATGAAGACGAAAGCCGCCAAAACCTTGTAATTAGCTAACCCGGGCCAGCCTTTGTATTTGAGCGCATCCAATGGGTGTTCCCAGAAAAGTCTTTGCGGATCTTCGCACGCGAGTTTGGGGCGTGCGATGGTAAGTGACACCTGAAGCGCAATGCAAAAACACAACAGATAGAAAGCCATCAGCATGAACGGCGTCTGATAAAAGAACGTGGGGATCCAGTCGAACACCAACGGCTTCCAAACATGAATAGTCTTGAGAGTGAACACGCTGGCGCCAACTAAGGAACCAATCCACATCGTCCATTTCGCGCTGAATGCCGAGGCGCGCGGCCAGAACACGCCCAAGGCGAAGACGCAAGAAACTGGAGGCGCGATGTGGGCAATAATGTCATTGATTCCAGCGAATATGCTCTTGTAGTTGTCGAGCAGTGGCACGAGGCAGATCCCAAGAAGGAACGCTGCAAGCGAGGCCAGCCGGCCGATCAGCACCAATCGATGNNGCGATGGAATTGGAGGCACTGGCGAGGTTACCCATCAATGCAGCCATGAGCGCTGCCGCCATCACACCAAACAAACCAACGGGCATAAGATTCTTGATCATCAGCCCGTACGTTTCTTTCGACGACATTACAGTTACATTGGCCGGCAGGATCAGTTGACCTGCATCCAGACTCGTAATCAACGTAAGCGGTTTCCCGCCATTGGCAAGAGTCCCGGTAAGGTCCAAAGGTGGATCGCCGCTGCCTAAGCTGAATGTTTCCGTTTGTCCAGAGATTACGGCGCCGGTTAGCTCGAGTTGCTGCTGCGAATTTGAGGACGAGCTTTGCATAACCGCTTGCTCGCCGCGGACGCGCAATTGGGCAATCCCGTCGACCTTGCCCCCTTCGATCATTGTGAGGAACAAAAGTCCCGGCAATATGAATACAAACACGGGAAACACTTTGATGAGGCCACAGAAAAGCGGTCCGGTGCGGGCGTGATTTTCATCTTTCGCTCCAAGAACGCGCTGCACAATCGTCTGGTCTGCACACCAGTACCAGATGCTCAGAGCTGGATACCCCAAGAGCGCTGCGTACCACGGCAATCCAGGCTCATTGGCTGAGGAGCGCAGCATCGATAGCCGAATGGTCTCGCCACTCGAGTGAAGTTGGCTGGTCATGCCGTGCCATCCGCCTGCCTTTGAATAAGCAAGCGCTGTAATGATGATGGAGCCGGCCAGCAGGATGATGGCCTGTATTGTCTCTGTCATCACCACGGCAGAGAGTCCACCAAGAATGGTGTAGATTGCAGTCAGCGTCGTCAAAGTAACAATGCAAATCCACTTGTTAATTCCGAAGACGCCATGCAGTACAAGCCAGCCCGTGGTGAGCGGGAACGCAATGTTGAAGATGATTGCCGTCACCATTGAGAGGCCTGCTAACCAGTCTCGGCATGCGGTGCAATAACGCTTTTCAAGGAAATCCGGCAGTGTCGAAACCTTGGCTCGCATGTAGAACGGCACAAAGAACAGGCTCAGCACAATAAGGGTATAAGCAGCGAGCCACTCGAAGTTACCCATCAGAAGCCCGGAGTCGTAGCCTGCCTGAGCAAGGCTCACGAGATGAAGGCACGAAATGTTCGTAGCGAACAGAGCCAACCCGATCGAGGGCCAAGCCAGAGTGTTTCCGGCAAGGAAATAGCCGCCTGCCTCACCGCCCTTCCGCTTGCGCAGACCCACCCACACGCCCGCACCTACGATTCCTGCAAGGTAGAGGGCGATCACAGCGAGATCGATGGTGCTGATGCTCTTCATCTCGTTTGACTACATTTCCTGAGACAGTAGATCAGCTGATCTTGAGCGCACAGCAAAGATGCGTGCGCTCGATAGCTGAGGCAGGGATCGTGAGTGTAATGCCGTTACCGTCGGAACGCCATGCCACTTTCTCTCCCGAGCCAAGCACCTGAATGCTATGTATGCGGCCCGTAGAAAGTTTCTGCGGACTGACCGAGGCAAGCGTAACCGTGCGCTCGGGCCGGCCGAGGAAGATGGCGTAAAGCGCGTCCCCTTTCGTGGTGTAGCGAACGTCCTGGCCGGTGTAGGGCTTGTCTTGGTTTTCGCTGAAACCCGCGCCGCCCACGTTGTGTGTGGGCCCTTCGCCGTAGACGGTGTAGGGTCGCGTGCCGTAAATGGCCTCGCCGTTCACGCGGAGCCAATCGCCGAGTTCGAGCAGGATCTTCTCACTCTCCTCAGGAAACGTGCCATCGATCTTGGGCGCAATGTCGAGAAGCATGCAGCCATTCTTGGCCACAATGTCCGAAAGAATGCCGACGATGTACCCAGGCGTCTTGAGCTTTTCCGCGGCCACGTAGAACCAGGGGCCGATGGCTGTGTCGTCAAGCCATGGGTAGGGAGTGATTGCGTCTTCGCGGCCCCGCTCAAAATCAAGGATGCCTGTGTGCTGATGGATGCCGCGGTCCTTCTGTGTGACAGAAATGGTGCGGTGGTTCTTCTCTGCCCAGTCATAGGCGGTCGCGAAAAGCCGCTGCTGATACTCTGGCGTGATCACGGCAAAAAACTCGAAGTCAAAGTAGATCAGGTCAGGCTGGTAGCGCGTCAGCACTTCATAAACCTCGCCCAGCCAGCGGTCTTGAAAATGCTTGTTTGGAGGCGCCTTGGGCGCATGCGCCTCAGTGTAGAGGTCTGCGTTCACAGGGTCGGCCCCATCGTAGGCAAATGAAGGTTCATAGTAGCGCCATGCGAAACCGTGATGGAAAGAAGTGATGAACTTGAGGCCATGGGCACGGTAGGCTTGGGCAAGTTCGCCTACGATGTCGCGGTGGGGACCCATGGCCACGGCATTCCAGCGCGTGAGTGAGGAGTTCCAGAGCGCGAAGTTGTCGTGGTGCATGGCGACCGGTCCTGCAAACTTGGCGCCGGAACGGGCGACAACATTGGCCCAGCGATGGGCGTCGAAATGCTCCCCCGTAAACTTGGGAATGATGTCTTTGTAGCCGATGCTTTGCTGATCGCCGAAGGTCTTCTTGTGGTACTCGAATGCGGGATGATCCGTCTTATACATCTGGTTGCCGTACCACTCGGCGTCGCCAGGCGAGAATGAGCTGCCCACAGTCACCGGGCCCCAGTGGGAGTAGATGCCGAACTTGGCTTCACGAAACCAGTCGGCGTCCTGATGATTGTGCAATGAGTCCCAATTAGGTTGAAAAGGACCACCAGCAAGGAGAGCGTTGATCTCGGTGGTCGTCCTGGCAAGATTGCTCTCCTCCAGGGCCATGGCCCGCTTAGGGCCGAGCCCGACGAACGGATTGGCATTGGAGATGCCGGTCAAAGGCGTTTCTAAGGCACGCAGAGCGGCTGGCGTCGCTGAGAAGGTCAGGGCATTCACGAGAAACTTGCGCCGATTCATGTCCGGATTCAACTCCTTAATGTCGTTTCGATCTTTGCGCCATGTGTAGATGACTGTATCGCGCAAACTGGATTGCCATTCCGATTCAACTCCTGTGGAACAGCTCTGGTGGCTTCATATCAACTACAAACAGTAGTTTCCTCGCAAGAGAGCCGTCAATCGAAATGTGCTATCTTTGTTTTTCTCCTTGACATAAAGTGTTAGTTCTCGCCAAGGCGCCAAGAAGGCCTCCACACGAAGCGAAAGGGGCGGGATCACTTCCCAGATGTGCGTCCTGCAAGAGTGCGACTGAGTTCGTTTGGATGCCGATAGCCCAGATGGTAGGCAGTCGCTTTTACTTGCCACCCCAGGTCCCTGATGAGGCGCCGCGCCTCATTCATCTTGAGATCGCGAAAATATGCCCCTGGGGCCATATCGGCATGCTTACGGAAGAAGCGATGCAGGGTGCTCGGGGACATGCGCAGATAATCGCAAAGAGCGGGAACCGGAGCGTGAATGGAAAGATTCTTCATCATCCAGGAATTGGCGAGGTCCCAGCGAGAGTCATCTATCGGAGGGGCGACACGACTTGCTCTGAGAATCTCCACTTCAACAAGCTTGCGCAGCGCTGCAAGACTCTCCACAAGATAGCTGTCGGCACGTGCGACTTCGTTGCGGCAGCGCAGATGCAGTTCCGCAAGTGAATCCAGTGAACGACGCTGTAAGTCCAGGAGAAGAAATGCGCCTGAAGCAGGCCGCAATTCCTGAGAAATTGGCCTTCCTTTCCAAACCCACACCAGAACGTCGACCTTTTCTCGGCTGGATTGTGTAAGGCCAAATGCGCAGGCAGGATCAATAAGCAGAGCGGTCGGTCCGCGTACGGTTCGCACAGCCTCCGTTGTGGTTACGATGATCTCGCCACGCAGCACTATGTAATAGTTCGTTGCCCGGTCGCAGTGCAGTACCACGGGATCATGCTGAAAGTCCCTTACGCCCCACCCAAGATATCTCAAGCGAAGATCTGAGCGTCCTCCCCAGCTGGGCCGGCCGGGCGGTGGGTTTAAGGGGCCCTCAAGGATGCTTTTCGCCATGGCGAGACTCCGGAACGCCTGAGAATTCCCAGGCTCAAAGGTACATTATGTTCGCGGTTGACAGCCAGGAATGCAGGGGCTTTACCCTTTTGGACACGTATTGTACAGTCGGAATACAGATTCATTTCAAGCTTCGCTTGCCTAAGTTGATGTGAACGAATTACGGAAACCCATTTGCAACCCATGCAAGTCTAACCCTCATTTGAAATCCTGAGCTATTTCATCGCAGGGTACCCACTTTCCAGCCGCCTCAGGCCGCCGTACCTGAGCAAAACGGACCATGAAACTGACGCGAGACTAACCTATTATTAATGAACTGCATCAAAGGATTTTCGGACGCGGAGTCGTGCTTGCCTGGGATCGAGAATAATTCGGACTTTCAGCACACTGGCGCAGACCATCAGTTGTCTGCGCCTCCTCCCTGGTATCGCAACCGATCGATTTTATGGGCAAGCCTGTTCTCGATCTTGCTGTTGCTTGCGATCGTGTCTCTGGTCATCCACGAAAAGGACGTCAAGGCAGCAGCCGCGAAACGCGCACTTGCCGCAGTCAAGCCATCTGTCACCACCACGGTTACCACAGCCGTAAAGGGCAACATCGGCATTTACCTTGATGCCATTGGCACCGTAACTCCGGTCTACACCTCTTCAATCACCGCGCAGGCCAGCGGTGTGCTGACCGCTGTGCATTACAGCGAGGGCCAACTGGTTCAAAAGGGTGATGCACTGATCGACATTGACCCGCGCCCTTACCAGGCACAGCTACTCCAGGCCGAAGGCGCGCTGGAGCGCGACAAGAATATTCTTGCTCAGGCTCAAATGGACCTGGAGCGCTATCGAACGGCCTGGGCCGGAAATGCGATCCCAAAGCAGTTACTCGATGATCAGGAAAAGATCGTGTTGCAGGACCAGGGCACGGTGAAAAACGATCAAGGCACGGTGAATTACGACCAGGTTCAGCTCAGCTATTGCCACATAACCGCGCCGATCGCCGGCCGTGTAGGTCTTCGTCTGGTCGATCCCGGAAACGTAGTGCAGGCAACCGGGGCCACCGTGCTGGTGGTCATCACGCAAGTGCAGCCGACGACCGTGATTTTCACAATGGCTGAAGACAGCCTGGGACAAGTGCAGGCGCGGATGCGGCAGATGCATACGCTCCCCGTCGAGGCGTGGGACCGCTCCCAGACAACTCAGATCGCCACCGGAAAATTATTCACCATCGACAACCAGATCGACACGACGACGGGAACAGTGAAGCTACGCGCACTTTTCGATAACAAAAACGGAGCACTTTTCCCGAACCAGTTTGTTAACACAAGGCTGCTTGTGAATACTTTGCAAGGCGTGACCCTGGTCCCAACCGCCTCTATTCAACACAACGGCGAAGTGGCATTCCTCTATGTGATCGCGAATGGCACGGCGAGCGTGCGAAACATCACGGCCGGCGCAGCGAATGGCGGCATGACTGCCGTCGAAGGAATTAACCCAGGCGAAGTGGTGGCCACCAGCAGCTACGACAAGTTACAGGCCGGCAGCAGGATCGTGGTGTCGAGGCAGGCGGTTCCAGCCAGCCCCGCCGGGAGCAATGTCCCGTGAACCCTTCCGGGCCGTTTATCCAGCGTCCCGTTGCAACCGCGCTGCTGATGGCTGCAATCCTGCTGGTAGGGATCGTTGCGTATACGCAGTTGCCGGTCTCCGCCCTGCCCGAGGTCGACTACCCGACCATTCAGGTACTCACCTTCTATCCAGGCGCCAGCCCCAGTGTGATGGCCACAACTGTCACCGCTCCGTTGGAACGCCAGTTCGGCCAGGTGCCGGGACTCAGCCAGATGACATCGACCAGTTCCGGCGGTTCGTCGGTGATTGTGCTGCAGTTTGACCTCAGCCTGAATATTGACATCGCAGAAGAAGAAGTGCAGTCCTCGATCAACGCCTCGCAAAGTTTTCTGCCATCGAACCTTCCAGCGCCGCCTGTCTATAGCAAGACAAATCCCGCGGATGCTCCCGTCCTGACACTTGCCATCACATCCGATTCCATCCCGCTCTCGCAGGTCGAGGACATGGTGGACACGCGCCTTGCGCCCAAGCTCTCGCAACTGAGCGGAGTGGGCCTGGTGAGCATCAGCGGCGGCCAGAAGCCGGCAGTGCGCATTCAGGCCAATCCCGCGCAACTCTCATCGTATGGGCTTAACCTTGAAGATCTGCGCACGGCGCTCACCGTGCAAAGCGTGAACGCCGCCAAGGGCAATTTCGACGGACCCAATCAGGATTATCAGATCAATGCCAACGATCAGTTGGTAACCAGCGACGACTATCGAAGTGTTGTGGTTACCTACCGCAATGGCGCACCCATCATGCTGAGGAATGTTGCGCAGGTAGTGGATGGTATTGAGAACAACAAACAGGCGGCATGGATGAACGAGACGCCGGCGGTGATCCTCAACATTCAGAGGCAGCCTGGCGCCAATACCATCAGCGTGGT
>PLST01000228.1:0-4456 GCA_003164255.1 Acidobacteriaceae bacterium
CGCCGACACGGCCTCTTCGGCCATCTCCACAAAATATTGTGCCGCTCTCCGCGCCAGTGCCCCCGCGTCCGGCTCCACGTAGTAGATGATTTTCAGGCTTCGGCCCATACAACCCTCTCTTCAATCTCTACTTTACTTGGGACCGCTCAGCCGTGAGCTTCCGAGAATGAAGATGTCGCAAATCCTGCAACAGGAATTTCTGTTCGAGCCATTAAAGCCAAACGCCGCCGCAGGTGCGACGACAACGCGGCAGGCCGCGGCTGCGGAAAAAGGCATTTGTAGTCGGGCGAAATCAGCAGGGCTGAAGCCCGACGTTGATTTTGCGGCCCGGCTGAAGCCGTGCCCTTGTTACAAAGCACGTCACCAGTGGGGTTTTTTCGCAGCCTGATACAGTCCAGCCTCTGGGCGCCGGTTCTACGGCTTGGGGGGAGCTGCTGGCTGTTGCTGCTGGGCAGGCAGGTTCTGGCCGTTATAGATGATGGTGCTGGTTGAGCCGAAGCGTTTGTAGTCAGAGTACTTGACGGTGTCGCGGATGTGCACGTCCTGAGACATGTAGCCGTTGCCGCCGGAGAAGTGGAGAATCCCTTCGCCCTTGGTGTAGACCGGGAACCAATAATGCCCATCGACCTGTTCTCGCCAGGTCATGAAGGGCGGATGCAGGTCTTCGCTTCCCTTGCGCGTGTCGTCTGGAACCATGCGGCCGTTGGTGACCACGATTTGCAAATCGGTTGCGTCGACCCAGATGCGGCCCAGGAAGTAGCGCTTCTTCTTCTCGATAATCTTGGGGCTGACTTCGAAGACGTAGCAATCCACCTCGTCCACCTTTTGCCGGCCGACGTACTTTACGTCGTACTGGGTAATGTCCTCGGTGGTGAGCACGAATGGATAGCCGTGGGAGATGTCCTGCAAGTCCGATGGCGACATCATGACGCGCTGCAAAGTGCTGCCGGGCGCAAACACAACTTTCTCAGTGCGGCGGCCCTCGGAGTCAAAGATGACGTCGTCCACTTCGTACCATTCGCCGTCGACCTTGTTGTCGTCGTCGAGGGTTTGGACGCGGGCGTAGCGGCGATAGGTGTAGTGGTTGAGCGCGTCCTGAAATTCGCTTTCCTTGGCGGCAAATTGCTTGATGATCTGCTCGGGAGGCGTGGTGGGTTCAGACACGTCCATGTGGCCGAAGCCGGAGTCGAGCGGCATGGGATCGAAGCTGTCCTTGCTCTGGGCGGTGACGGCCAGCGCGCACCCGCAGGTGGCTGTAAAAACCAGCACTGCGCGCAGATACCACTGAAATCGGCTGTTCAATTCGGTCATACTCCTTGCGCGGATCGCCACCAAAGCTGTGAAGCCACGGGAGAATCGGGCCACTTTTGCANNTCAAGGATCGGGAAAACGGGCTAAAGCGCAGCCAAGGGGTGTTTGGCGAACGAGGCGCATTCCATTCCCGAGCATCATACAGATCGTTCGCCAGCACAAGTCAAGCCAACTTGCCGTTCTGTTTAACGGAGCAGGCTTTCATGCCGGATTATTATCATATCCCTGCGCTCGTGCTCAGCGCTTTGTTCCTGCCCGCCTTCGGGGTTCTCTACCTGCGTTTCCGCGACGCGCGCACGCTGCAGTGGTTTCTGGGATTCGTGTTTGCGCTGGTCTCAATGGCCGCGATGTACCTGGAAGGCCCCCTCAATTTTGCGCAGAATGCCCATGCGTGGCTGATGGCCGTGGGCCAAAGCGCCATGCAGATCAGCTCGGCTCTATTCTTCGCATCGTTATCCCCCGGGCGTTTTCGTCTCGGCAGGCTCGATATTCCGTTTTTCATTCCGTATGCCATTCCTCTGGTGGTTGCGCCGGTTCTCTTCTTTGGAATGCTGCACGGCGTGGCGCCCGCCGAGCCACGGTTCCTGATCTTTCCAGCTCTTGGAACAATTTCGCTCATCGTGGCCGTGTTCTGGTGCCTGGCCAAAAGCCGCCTGCCCAGCTGGATCGGTGTTCCCTATTGCCTGCTGATGGGAGCGCTGGCTTTTTGGGTTTGCTTCACGGCTGGAGTGGCGTCGGCGCTGATCGTGGCCGAGTGCGCCAACCTGCTGATGACGGCGCTTCTGCTGGTGTTTGTGTTCCGGCGGTTTTCACCGGGCCTGGTTCTGAGCGTGATGGGATTTGGCGCATGGACGCTCTCAGTGCTGCAGATTCTTCCCTCACTTGGGCTGCATCCTCTGCTCGACCTCAGGCTGATTCACGTGATCGTGATGGGCAAGGTGGTGGCGGCGGTGGGCATGATCGTGCTGGCGCTGGAGGACGAACTGGCCCTGAACAAGGCAGCCCAGGACCGGGAACGCAGGGCGCGGCGCGAGCTGGAGGCTTACACGAATTTGATTCTGGCCCGGCGCCGAGTGGAGGATTTCGACCGCCAGGGAAGCGACATCTGCAGAATTGTTGTGGCGCACAGCCGCTTTGCCCAGGCGGCGCTGCTGCTTGAGAGTGGCGGCCGATTCCGACTGGCAGGTTCTGCAGGCTTTGATGAAGCCACGGCTTCGGCACTGGGCGAGGTTGCTGGCAGAATCTCTCCCGTCGGGTTTCTTGCGCCCGGCACTGCGCACCCAGCCGTGGAGCACAGCCAGACGCTCGACCTCGACCTGACGCCCTGGCTCAAGCCCGGCGGCGACTTGAAGCGGCTGCGCTTTACGAGCGCGCTGGCGGTGCCGATGATGGGCCGCGCAGCCGCGGAGGGCGCATTGCTGCTGGCTGGCAAGCGTCCTATGCCGGGGAGTTGGCATGCCTTGAATCCGGAATTGTTGCGAGCAGACGATCTGCTGCCGATTGAGATGCTCGTTGCCCGACTTCAGGCGACGCGCAGCCAGACCATGCTGTTTGAAAAGCTGATTGACTCGGAGAGATTGGCGGGACTGGGGCAACTGGCGGCCAACGTGACTCACCAGTTGAACAATCCACTCACGGTGGTGCTGGGCTACGCCTCTCTGCTCAAAGATTCGCTGGCTCTGGATACGCGGGAGCACCAGGGCGTGGAGTCGATCTTGACAGAGGCGCGGCGCATGCGCTCAACGCTCGAGAGCCTATTGCGCCTGGCGAAGACGCAGGGCGATCAACTGACGGCGGTCTCGGTACACGAACTGCTTGCGGATATGGAGCAGCTCTACCGGCCCAATTTTCTCGAACGCTCCATCGACTTCAGGATGACGATTGCTCCGTCTTTACCGCGCGCGCTGTGCAGCGGGCAACAGTTGCGGCAAGCCGTGCTGCATTGTCTGCAATACTCCATGGCCGCAGTCGAAAAGCAGGATGCGGACTCAACGCAACATGGACCGAAGACGATTCGCCTTGAGGCAAGCAGCGAGGGCCAGCAGGTACAGATTCTGGTGGCTCACTCGGGAGCGGGATTCCTGAATCCCGAACGCGCGTTCGACCCGTTTACGCCGGCGCAGCCCGGCGGCGAGACGGCGGGACTCGGGTTGAGCTTGTGCGCCACGATTCTGCGCGACAACAATGGCCGCGCGTTGGCGGTGAATCTGGAGCCGCATGGGGCGGCGATTATTTTGGAAGTGAAGGCGGCGTAGGGGAGACGCATACGCGAATCTAAAATGACCGCAATCTTGTCGCCTGAAATTTAAATTCCGATCTTGAGCCTTTTTAATGAATCGGCCGCCGATTTCTCATCCTGGAAGCCGATTTTCCGCCCTTTCGTTTCTGCGGCATAACCAGCGTTCGCGCTCCTGATCTTATTCGGTGGAATGCCGATAGATATTGATATTGTCGCGTGAGAAAAATCTCTGCACTCTGAGGGCGATCCCGGAAGGGTGCGGCAGTTTCGTACGGGAGGCAGCGTAATGCGGTTCCGCTATTCAGTCGCAGCTCTGGTTGCCCCGATCTTGCTGTGCACTGCGGCGGCTGAGACCCCCGCGCAAGCCTTGCGGACCCTCACTACGGCGCATGAAGCCCACGACATCTCTCTTGAAGAAGCGGCGCGCGGCTTTCCCGTTAGCATTCGCGGAGTTGTCGTCTATTACGATCCTTATGTCGATCCCAGACATGCGGCACTCTTCGTCCACGATTCGACAGGCAGCATATTCCTCCCACTACCTTCCCATCCGATTCTTCCTTTGAAAGCCGGAACACTGGTGGAGGTTACAGGAGTCAGCGGAACCGGAGACTATGCGCCGGTCATCCTCAAAGGCCATGTGAAAGTGATTGGAACCTCGCAGCTTCCCAAGACCGCTCCACAACCGACCATGGCCGAATTGCTTGCAGGTAGCGAGGATGGGCAGTGGGTTGAAATGGCGGGTATAGTCCATTCCGTTCATCTGATGCCCATGAATGTGACTCTGGATGTCTCCACACGCGGCGGTTCAATTATTGCCACGGGTCCCAGGGAAGCAGCAGAAGACTACGACTCGCTTGTCGACGCCAAAGTTCAGATCCGCGGGAGCGCAGTTCCGGTGTTCAACGG
>PLST01000228.1:4565-5524 GCA_003164255.1 Acidobacteriaceae bacterium
CGACTTCAAACCGACTCTTGAGAATGCATCCTTTCGCGTCGCGGGGGAAGGCTCGCCCTTGGCTGCGACGCCGGTATCCATCCAGCAGGCGTTCCGCGGGAGTCTCGATCGGGAACTGGTCCAGATCGAGGGAGAATTGATTGGCGAGGACCGTGCGGCGGGCGATCTCACGCTTCTTCTGCGTTCCGGCGATTTTGTCTTCTCGGCGCTCGTCCCCAAAGAAAATGGGGTCGCCAGAATGCCCGCTTGGAAAGAGGGCAGCCTTATNNCGCTCACTCGACGACGTTGCTGTGATGCACACCCCCTCGTGGTGGACATCCAGCCACACGCTCGCCGTCCTTTCCATCGTTGGGGCGTTCGCCTGTGCCTCTTTCGCCTGGATTTTCGTCCTGCGCCGTCGCGTGGAGCAGCAGACCCAAGCCATCCGCCTGAGCGAAGAACGTCTGCGCCACCTGTCACAACATGACATGCTCACCGGTCTGCCCAATCGTTTTCTGCTCAATGACCGCCTTGCCATGGCTCTGAAACGCGTGGGGCGATTTGATCCTGTTTTGGGAGTGTTGATGGTCGATCTCGACGGTTTCAAGGAAGTGAACGACTCACTTGGGCACCATGCTGGTGACCTGGTGCTTTGCGAGGTGGCCGCACGCCTCGTTTGCTCGGTTCGCCAGACCGACACCGTTGCCCGCCTCGGAGGCGACGAGTTCATCGTCCTGCTGCCCGACCTGCAGTTTGCCGCGGTGGCAGAATCCATAGCCGCCAAAATTGTGGCTGCAATCTGTGAACCGATTGATGTCAAGGGCAGTCAAGTGCAGATTTCAGCCAGCGTCGGCGTCTGCACGTCTCAAGAAGAGGGCGCGGACGCAGAGAAGCTGATGCACGACGTCGATGCGGCGATGTACCTGGCCAAGAAAAATGGCAGGAATCGATTCCAGGTCTACGGCGAACCCAGCCGGACC
>PLST01000228.1:5571-8499 GCA_003164255.1 Acidobacteriaceae bacterium
GGGTTCGCTCTGCTTACAGAACGCAAGCTTCAGTGTTCACCGCTCAGCCAGGAACTGAAAGCGAGCTTCAAGGACTTCATTCAATACCATAGTCGCGAACCAACCCTCCATCCAGAATAAGCCGCGGACCAGGTACTCGACTTTGCGGCCAGGTCTCTTGCAAACGAACCAACGACTCAGGGCCCTGGATTCACAATTCAGTATTGTTGGCGCCTTTTTTGGAGCCGCAGAAGGCAGATTCCTGGCGCCGTAGACTTGGAGTATTATGAGTCTGCGTTGCCGCGGCTGAAGGTATGATTCCGATCTGCCTGAGACGTCAGTCCCCGCCATGCGGCCCTCCGGAGATGCAAATGAAACTCATCCCAGAAATTTCAAAGTCGGTTGTCGCATGGATTGGATCTTGTGTTCTCGTGGCCTCGATGACCACATACGGGCAGGATGCACCGGCGCGAGAGGCGCACGGAATCGCTGTCGCCAACATGGATCACTCGGTAAAGCCGGGCGAAGATTTCTACGAGTACGCCAACGGGGATTGGCTCAAGCGCACTGAAATTCCGCCGGATCGCGCCGGTGTGAGTGTGATGGACAAGCTGAACGACCTGAGCAACAAGAACACTGCCGCGCTGATTGCGGAGATTGCCAAGTCCAATCCGCCCGTAGGCTCGGGCGCACGCAAAGTCGCCGATCTCTACAACTCATATATGGACGAGGACGGCATCGAAGCCAAGGGACTCGCGCCGCTTCGCCCGCACCTGGACGCTATCGCTGCCATTCGCGATAAGCGCGAGTTGGCTCGCGCACTGGGTGAGACTCTTCGCGCGGATGTTGACGCGCTGAACAACACCAACTTCCATACCGCGAATCTTTTCGGACTTTGGGTTGCTCCCGGCTTCAACGATTCGGACCACTATACTGCGTACCTTCTCCAGGGCGGACTGCAACTGCCGGATCGCGAATTCTACCTCGCCGAGAACGACCACATGCGAGATATTCGCGCCAAGTATCAGGCGCATATCTCAGACCTTCTCAAGCTCGCCGGCTTCTCTGACACCGATGCACGCGCCGCTCGAATTGTTGAGCTCGAACACGAGATTGCGAAGACCCACCGCAGCCTGGAGGACAACGAAGACATTCACAAGGCGGACAACACCTGGACCCAGGCCGACTTTCCAATCAAGGCGCCCGGACTGGACTGGACGGAGTATTTTCGCGCGGCGGGACTCGACCGGCAGGCCCGCTTCATGGTGTGGCAGCCCGAGGCCTTTGCCGGTGAGTCCGCACTGGTGGCCTCAGCTCCTCTGGACACATGGAAGGATTGGCTGGCGCTGCATCTGATCGAGGCCTATGCCGCTGTGCTTCCAAAGGCGATGGCGGATGAATACTTTGCCTTCTTCGGCAAGACGCTTTACGGTGTGCCGGAGCAGCGTCCCCGGTGGCAGCGCGGAGTGGTGGTGGTGAATGGACGGCTCGGCGATGCCGTCGGCCAAATCTATGCGCAGCGCTANNTACCGCAAGCGCCTTGGGTCGCTCGAATGGATGGACCCGTCCACCAAGGCCGAGGCACTGGCCAAGCTTTCTACTCTTTATGTCGGCGTCGGATACCCGGAAACCTGGCGCGATTACTCCAGCTACGAAGTAAAGCCTGACGATATCTTTGGCAACCTCTGGCGGGGCCGACTGTTGGATTATCGAAGAAATGTGGGCCGCCTGGGCAAACCAGTTGATCGCAAGGAATGGTCGATGACGCCGCAGACGGTGAATGCGGTGAATCTGCCATTGCAAAATGCGCTCAACTTTCCCGCCGCCATTCTGCAACCGCCGCTCTTCGATCCACTGGCTCCGGCTGCATCCAACTACGGCGCCATCGGCTCGATCATCGGTCACGAAATCAGCCATACTTTCGACTCGGAAGGCAGCACCTTCGACTCGAAGGGCCGCGTGCGCAATTGGTGGACTCCCGCCGATCTGGCGCATTTCCAGGCAGCCACTCAAAAACTCGCAGCTCAATATGACACCTATAAGCCGTTTCCCGATCTCTCGGTCAATGGCAAGCAGACACTCGCGGAGAACATCGCCGACGTAGGCGGCGTGGGTGCTGCCTATGACGGCTATCAAGCCTCGCTTGCGGACAAGCCTGCTCCCACGCTGGATGGCTTTTCCGGCGATCAGCAATTCTTCATCGCCTTTGGCCAGAATTGGGGACAGAAGGTCAGGGAAGCTGCGCTGCGGCAGCAGGTGTTGACCGATCCGCACGCGCCTGCGAAGTACCGCGCCGTCACCGTACGCAATATCGACGCATGGTACGCGGCCTTTGGGGTTCAGCCAGGAGACAAACTTTATCTCCCGCCATCCGATCGTGTGCGCCTCTGGTAGAGGATGACGAAATCGCCAGGGTTTTCAGTCGGCAAAACTCCAGGGTTCTGGGTGATTGAACGGCGAACCGGAAGCTGCGACCCGGACAACAGCCGCCAGCTCCTGCCGCCCCGGCAGCGCCTGGGTCTGGGATTCATCCGTAGAATGGATGTGCAGGGTCTTTTCCCCGATCTGAATGGCATTTACTGAACAATACGATGTGGTTGTGGTGGGAGCTGGGCACGCTGGGTGCGAGGCTGCGATGGCGGCGGCGCGCATGGGGCTGAAGACGGCGCTGATCACCATGAATATGGACCTGATTGCGCAGATGAGCTGCAATCCGGCNNATTGGCGGCGTGGCCAAGGGGCACCTGGTGCGCGAGGTGGATGCGCTGGGCGGCATCATGGGCGAGGTGGCCGATGCTGTGGGGATCCAATTCCGGCTGCTGAATACGTCGCGGGGTCCGGCGGTGTGGAGTCCGCGGGCGCAGTGCGACAAGCAGCTCTATCGTGTGAAGATGCGCGAAGTGCTCGAAGGCCAGTCGGGGCTGCACATCCGTCAGGCTGAGGTGGTGG
>PLST01000082.1 GCA_003164255.1 Acidobacteriaceae bacterium
TGATTCTATGTGACATATAACCAAGTTGTTGAAAAGCTTCTTGGGGACGTAGCTCAGTTGGTTAGAGCGCTGCCCTGTCACGGCAGAGGTCGCGGGTTCGAGCCCCGTCGTCCCCGCCATAAACCAATCAGAATCAATGGTTTGTGGCGATGTCCATATCTTTTACCCACCTTCATTGGGTTCTGGTGGGTTCGATTGCAGCCCCTCCGAATACAGAGCAGAAAATGCCAGGCGCTGGGCTGCGCGTTTGTCTTCGCTTACCGCCTGCTGATAAACCCGCATCGTGATCGAGGGGTTCGCGTGGCGAAGCAATTCCTGGGTGGTCTTCACATTGACTCCAAGAGAACTGAGCAGAGTTGCGAGCGTGTGTCTGAACGTGTGAAAGCCCACACGCTTGGTAACGCCAATCCTCCTGAGAGCCGGCCGAATCTCGCGCTTCAGAATGCTGTCCGGCGAAATGGCTTGTTCGCCATTCTTCCGGATAGACGGGAAGACAAAATCATCCTCTGACTTGTAGAGCGATTCTTCCCGCCACCGCTTTAGTTCTTCGACTACAAATGGAGGAAGAGGCACCGGCTTCTGCGAGCCCTCCGTTTTCGTTTCGCCCTCCACGTTGCGCCAGATCGATCGTTGAACGTTTGCCTGGCAAGACTTGAAATCGATGTCACTCCAGCGGAGAGCGATGATCTCGCCGCGACGCAGGCCTGTGCTCCCATCCAGCAATACGATCACCCTAGCCCGCTGAGGCAGTTCCGGGATAAGCGCCTGGAACTCTTCCGTGGTCAGCACATCCGGAATGCGTTGGCGCTTGGCCGACGTGCGCACCGAGGAAATCGGATTGCGCGATGACCACTCGTAACGGATTGCGTGGCTGAATAGGGCTGACATCAAGTTCCGGATCTTGGTTTTGGTGCCGGGGCTGGCCGGTTTTTCCTTCGCCGTCTTGAGTCCACGAAGCCAGGCTTCGACTTCGATGGCCTTAATGGAGGAAAGGCTGTGCCGGCCCCACTTTGGTAAAACATGCAGGTCGAGATAGTTCTTGTACCCCTCCTGCGTGGAATACGCTTTCGACGGCAGCTCGACATGCTTGTAGTGCGTGGCGAGCTGATCGAGGTTCATCGGAGCGTGCTCAGCTCCTTGGTTAATGTCCACCCTGAGCTGGGCGACGGCCTTCTCGGCGTCCGCCCGCCTAGGAAATTGGGTGATAGTGCCGACAGTTTGTTTCTTGTAGACAGTCTTGTTCCCCGTTTTCTCGTAATGACGAAACTCCCATACATCGGGAAGGCTCTTCCGCTTGCGCAGGCTCAGAGAACCGCGCTGGTATCGTTGCGCTTGCATACGGATGATCTCCTTTGCACGCGCACTGATGGCTGTCGAGGAGTCTATATGGTCTGGGCAAGAACGCGAAAGGGAAGTGGTCATGCAGCGCGGCCTTCCCTGGTCGTTGCGGCCCAGTCTCGGTTGGTCCGCGCAGCCAGCCATTCAGACAACTCACTCTCAATAAAGCGCCAAAACTTGCGCTTGCCTTCTCCAAGCGGATGACCAGGCAAATAGCCCTTTCTGGCCCAACGGGTGATTGTCTTTTCGTCCAAGCCAAGAAAAGCGGCGGCAGCCCGGGGTGTCATCGGCTTGACGAGCTTGATTTCACGGTTAGCGGAAGCGTTCTCGCCGGTCATTGCTTGGCTCCTGTCTTCACGAATCGGGACGAACAGGCGCCGAGTCGCTGGAAGCTGAGAATCTTCTGGGAATGAGAGCGTACCCAACTCGTTGTCAAGCCAAGGATGCCTGCGAGATCATCGCCGAGCAGCAAGCGCGGAAACGCCAAGAGAGCTTTCGCTCTCCGCCTCAGTGTCACTGGATGGATATTGAGGAATACGGCCCCTTGCTCAAGTGCCATGACGCCGGATTCAATCGGCAACGCGGACGCAGGTGAGGAGAGTTTCGTCGGAGTGCTCAGTATCGTCATGCCGCCTCCTTGAGACGGCAGTTGGCACAAGGGCACGGTGCCAAGTCGCGCTCGATGGCAGCGAGGACGACCTCGGCCCTGTTGTGCAAGTCGAGTTTCCGCATCAAATTGGAAACGTGAACTTCAACGGTATTCGGAGAGATGTTGAGAATGATGGCGATGGAGGGAACATCTTTTCCTTGCCCAAGCCAAGAGAGAATTTCTGATTCGCGGCGGGTGAGACGCTCGTCCGCAGGAAGGGGTGAGATTACACGATGTGCCACTGGTGATTCTCTTGCGGTCGCCTAGATTTGTGGCTAATTCCGCGCGGGGCCCCGGATAAGACGGTTTTTGCCCCTTCCGGCGCACGACCTGCCAACCAGGCACGTGGGATTCATCTCTGAACCGTTCCGGCGTTCAGTGGGCCAATC
This sequence comes from Acidobacteriaceae bacterium, assembly GCA_003164255.1. Lineage (GTDB taxonomy): Bacteria > Acidobacteriota > Terriglobia > Terriglobales > Acidobacteriaceae > Telmatobacter. Next base: position 2,377 of record PLST01000082.1, read on the forward strand.
TGGCGATTGGCGGCCCATCCCTGGGCGCTTACCGTATAGCCCGCTCGTTTCTCTCTATGAGCGGTTACGAAAAGCATACATCAAGAGGTCGCCTCATGTGAAGCACTGGCTTCTACGCACTTCTCCTTATCGACTTGTCGGCCGGGACGGACTAACGTGTTCATTCACAGGAAGGCGGGCTGCAAGCCCGCAGAGGAGGACCCATGATGGAGAACATCGAACTCGTCCAAATCGATACTCAACCTCATGTAAGTGAAGCACTTCCAGGCTGCAGCATAATCTACGCCCCATCCGGGCAGGCGCGGTTCTCAAATCGCTCTTGGACATTTCACGCCGAACCACAAATCCAAGAACAACAAGGAATGAGTATGCGAAACCTGTGTTCGCGCGTGCCCGTCATCACGGACGATGACCTGGCTTGCGACGTTGTGGAATCAGGGCAGGCAGCATGGACAGTCGAGGGGCTAGCGATGCTGCTGAAAACGTCAACGAACTTCATTTATCAACAGATTCGGCGGGGATTGCTGCCGGCCTACCGGGTCGGATCGATGCTCCGTCTCGATCCGAAGGCAACGGCAAACTGGCTCAGGTCGAGAATGATGGGATCAGTCCAGACGGGGGTGCAACATGGCTAATATGAGTGGGTCCAGTTGGGCACACTACAGTTGGAACCCGTGGCAGGGCTGCGACAAGTGTGCGCCGGGTTGTGCACACTGTTACGCTTTTCGGATGATGCGCCGGCAGGGTCGTGATCCGAAGGAAGTTGAACGCATGACACGCTGCTGGAAAGAGCCGCTGAAATGGCAGGCGAAGGCGGCGAAGGATGGCGTATGCGAGCGCGTGATTTCCTGTAGCATGTCCGACTTTTTCATTGCGCAGGCTGACGAGTGGCGAGACGACGCATGGGAGATCATTCGGCAGACGCCAAACTTGATTTATGTTTTGTTGACGAAACGCCCCGAGCGGATCATGGGCCACTTACCGAAGGGATGGCCGGATGAGTTTCCGAACGTGTGGCTCGGCACCTCAGTTAGTTGTAAGCAAGACCTCGCCAGGGTCGATGCGTTGCGCAAGATTCACATTCATCCGAAGGCGATCCGCTACCTGTGCTGTGGGCCGCTGCTGGAAGATATTGCAGATGAACTCAACCTCGACGGTATCGGCTGGATTGATGTAGGCGGTGAAACCGGTCCTGGTGAGGAGTATTTGTGGAATCCGAGCGGGGATTGGAAAGCCGAACTCAAGACGGTCTCCGGGCGGCGCACGATGAAGCTCGAATGGGCAAAGCGAATCCGCGATAAGGTGAAAGCCGCGGGGTTGCCCTTTTGGTTTGCGCAGATTGCCAGCGAGCATCGCAGCGTTGGGATGAACGCGCTCGGCCAGCTATGGTGTGAAGTCCCGGCGCCGCCGCTGCCGCTACCGTGGAGAGAGCAATCGGCCGTCGAGGCCAAGCACCTTTACCTCGCGGAGGAACTTGCAAATCTGGATGAAGCCGGGCACCCGAAGGAAGGTCAACGCCCGGTATCGAAGCCCGAGCCTACTGGGTCAAATTTTGCCCCACTGCGGAGCAAGCTCGCAGCGATCGAGGACGGTCTTACCGTGGCAGCTGGCAAGACTCGGCGGCCCCTGAATGAGCGGGAAAAGGCGAAGCTCGCAGGGCGGCGAGAGGCTGTTGTCGCCGGCTTCGAGTCTACGCGCTATCTCCGAGGCAAGCTGCTCTCGGAATACCGGGAATTCTTCCGCCAATCGTACGGTCTTTGGATGCAGGCATTGCGCGCGATTTCCGCCGCCGAGGGAGTTTGCGTCAGCACGCTCAAGAATTACCTCAACGACTACAACGCCGCGGCGAGCCTTCCTCAGACCGTCCGTTCGGCATTGAACGACAAAGGGATCGATGCCGCGAAGAGAAAGAACCGTGTCCTGGTCGAACGGCTCGTGGACATTGTCAAGTCGGAGCCGGGGGAGCCGGATAAGGAACAGGCCGGTCAAATCGTCGCCGATGAAATGATGAAGATCCCAGTTGCGCCAGACCTTTCCGATGTATCCGAACCGTTAGATGCAGACGAGAAACTGCGGCACCTTATTCGCAAGGGAATAAGGCAGGCTGTTGCCAACATTCCGATTCCCAAGCGGCTAAGTGTTATCAAAGCTGCGCTCGAAGAAGAGATGTGGATGAACTGGGATCAGAAGGAACCGATAACAATCACTCTGACGCCTCATTGGACGGCGATAACATTTGATGGGCGCAAGCTCAAGTCCGATGACCGCACGCAGGAGGTGGCAGCGTGATCGATACGAAGATTTCATGGGCACACTTCACATGGAACCCGTGGACCGGATGCAATAAAGTCAGCGAGGAGTGTGAAGGCTGCTACGCCGAAACAATCTTGACCAGAGCCGGTCGGGACTTTAGCATTTTGTCCCCTACGCAAACTAATGTGGATCCTTACCGGATGGAAGCGGGTGCAAAGAAATGGAACAGGAACTCAATATGTTTCGTGTGCTCCCTATCGGACTTCTTTCATATCCAAGCTGACCCATGGCGAGGCAATGCATGGCGGACAATTCGCCAGTGTCCGCACGTCAAATTCATGCTGCTGACGAAGAGACCAGAAAGGATCATGGAATGCCTGCCCGCTGACTGGGCCAGCGGGTATCCGAATGTTTGGCTCGGGACCACCTGTGGTGTCCGCGCCTCATACAAGCGCGTTGACATTCTTCGGTCCGTTCCCTGCACGCTCCGGTTCCTGTCAGTCGAACCGCTGCTCGAGAGTGTTACTGATATTGACTTGATCGGCATTGGATGGGTTGCCGTCGGTGGAATGAGCGGCCGGCTGCATACCACGCGCAAGATGGATCTAGAATGGGCAGCCGAAGTTCATGATATTTGCAGAGCGCAAAGGATTCCGTTCCTCTTCAAACAAGCAAGTAACGCGCACACTGAGCGCGGGATCAACGCCCTGAGCTTATATTTTGCCGGGCGTGCTGGCCAAGAGGTGGACCCTGGAACTGTCCCGCCGATCCGAGAGTACCCAATGACCGAGCTGCCACTTATGCCATTCAGTGAGCATGGGAAGCGGTTCACGATGAAGGAGTACAGAGCCTATCAGAGCGACGCCTGATCGTCGGTGTCACAAGAGCGGATCGGAGGGTGGCGTGAACTACACGATGCATGGATTTTGGCTGGCCGCCATGTTCCACCCGCGTGCAGATCCTCGATGGACTGTAGTCCCGGATAGGGCAGACCGAATGACACTAAGGGCCTTCGGCAGGGGTTATGCCCATAGGTGAGTTATCTCACCACTGTTAGGGGTAGGAAGTATGTAGATACCAGTAAGTATGTACATACCAGTAAGTATTAGAGTGTTGCTCGAATCGACTTTACTTAAGGCTTGAAACCGACCGGCTTCAGGTCGCCCTTCGCAGGGGCGGCATGAAAGACGGGCGACGTCAGGTGGGACCTGAGCCGTGAGTACTTCATAACAGCTGCCGCCGCCGCGCTTGGAACGCGGACGGACGGCATATGAGACTCACAGGGTAGGTCGTTAAGACAAGCAATGTAGCGACTGTTCGCGGTAGCTTCCCGCAGGGATCCTCGGCGCGAACATTCAACCGCTCAGCGATTACCTTCGTAGGGGTAACCGGCATAGTTATTGGGCTGGCGCGGTCCGCGTCAAGCGGTAAGCGCAGCCCGGAGGAAAGAGAGATGGCACGACCAAGAAAGAACGTTTCTGCATACTTCGGACGGAAGTTCCCAGGTACGAGACTGAGAGTATTAAGTGGAGCCGGAAGAGACTCGCGAGGCAGAATCCGCGTGAAGGCTCTATGCAATTGTAAGAAGCGGAATGTGAAGGTGGTTGTTCTCTCGCAGGTGCTTTCAGGACACACCAAGAGCTGCGGCTGTCTAAAGCACCAGCGGTATGTTGAGCACACCCAGCGGGCTGTAGATCGGCTTACGCCCGCTCAAATACGGCAGTGTTTCCTGGCCACTGCAGACGACCACGCAGCGAAGCCGGATCTTCCATCGGACGTGATAACGGCAGGATATTACCGCCGCGTCGAATCGCTNNGAGGTTGCTTGGCTGGCAAAGCACGTGATTAGGCCAAACGCTAAGCGCGCAAAAGAGATGAAGGATCATGCCCTGCAAAACATTCGCTATGCGAAACAAGGACTGGACTCTGAGCGAAAGGAAAGGCAGGAGGTGCAGAAGCGGCGAAGGAAGAGTAAGGAGCGGAATCAGAAACTGGATTACAAGGAGTGGCGACGAGAACGAGAGTTGCAGGAAGAGCGATTCTCGGCTGGTGAGTTGCGTGATCCGAAAAGCAAGGCAAGCCAAAAAGCCCGACTCGACGTTGACAGTCTGGACTTTTCCTGGCATTGGATGAAGACCAATGCTCAGAGCACGAAACTGAATTCTGACGAACAGGACTTGCTTAAGTGGTTTCGCGAGACAGCGGAGCGCACCTTCAAATGGAGGCGGGAAAAGCGCAGAGAGATGGCCCAGCGCGCGCTCGAGAAGAAATGTGACGACATCAAAGCAGCGGCTTAGATAAAGAGGGAACGTGGGAAGCGACATCGACGCTTCCAGTACCGATCGCGTGTAGCGCTGGGGGTAGAGCTCATCGGCGATTAGCCGGACAGAACGAATTCCCACCGTTCGGGATTGGCAGTTTTGTATCTACTTGTACATTCATCTGGAGACACCAGATTACGAAGGAGGACAGCGGATGGGATATAAAGTAGGCTTCGGTAAGCATAAAGATGAGACACTCGAATGGCTTTTCTTTAATGACCCTGGTTACGTCAGGTGGATGGTCGACAAAGGCGTTGCGCGGGAGTTTAGTGGGATCGTGCGGAGCCGCTTCGAGTACCTTGTTTTGCGAGCAATGAACCTTGCGGTGCCGGGAAAGTGTCGAAACTGCAATAGGCCCATCTCCCGGATGAGACTCACCAAAAACGCAAGCGGCAAGCTCGCACAGGTCGATTTCCTTTGCGACAAATGCCCACAAATAGGCGGCTCACGTCCGCTGGTGACTATGCCAGCGTTCTTCGTACCCGATTTCTTTAAGTCCAACGACAAGCGTGGAGAGAAGGCCCTAGTCGACAGCATCAAATACGCATTCTACGGCAAGAAGATGCGGATGACCCAGGAGAAGATGGTGGAATTCTTCGATGAGCCGAGCAACTTCGTCAATCCATGAATTCGTACGGTTGTCCAGACTGTACAAGTACCCATCCCGGAGTGTCCGCCCCGCGTTCCCCTGGAAGTGACCTCCGCAGCGCCCTCTGATCTTCAGGGTCAGCTCACGACACAGAGCACTTATTCCTGGGTCCTGGACGGGCCTAGGACGCGGCCGCATGATGCTCCATGTGGGTTACGGCGTCGACCTCTCATCGGACGCCCTATAGGTCATTCTGGCGCGTTGTTGACTTATCGACGACTAACTCATGGTCTTTACGGTTGTAGTAACTCACAATTAACGCAGACACTGAGATAAATAATACCTACACACGCTCTGGAGTAATATCGTCTCACTCGCCATAGTTATGTTTATATCATGCTCAAGTTCTAACATACTTGCGAGCAATAACATCGGAATGACATTGCTAGGGACACAATTGTGCCAGCTTTGTCCCAAGCGTGCACGATCCAGGGCATAGGTCCGACCAACGGCATCGGAACGCCGCTAGTAGGAAATCAATCGCGCCAGTTATGTCCCAAGCGTGCGCGAGCCTTTGCGTACTTGCGACCAACTGCCGCGGTGTGGCACTACTAAGGACAACATTGCGCCAGTTATGTATCTATCATTCGCGAGGGGATGCTCGATGAGGAGCAATTAAGGTCCATAGGCGTCTCGTTTCGCCTCGATTGTCCTCGTTGGTGTGGCTACGCCGCGTGCATGGGAATGACGCTGCCAAAGGGCGCCTGGCGACTGCCAGTCGAGGCCCAGATCACGGGGTAATCTGGGGCGGACTCAGGGAAACTCCCATATAGATCGGTCAGAAAGACCATTGTCAGTGGGTGGATTCCGTGCTCATTGAGCCAATCGA
>PLST01000256.1 GCA_003164255.1 Acidobacteriaceae bacterium
GGTTGGCCGCAGAATCCTGAATCTGTTGGGGTTGCGGCATTTGTTGGTTGGGCCGAAACCTCTACTTTTTTTGATTATGCACCAGGAGCGGGTAATTCTCTGCAAAGTGCGGATCATTTCTTTAGCGGAGGGTTTCTGCTGCCCTGTCGGGCTGCTTTTGGGGAGGGTGGCGATGGTCTTCGCGGGGTTTTGATTTGTTTAGAACCTAGCAATTTGGAAGCTACTTCCGAGTTGGCGACAATCCTACGGGAACGCCCCGTTTGAACAAGTTGACATTGCATCAGTTGTTTACGGCATACTTGATTTCATTGGAGGTCCTATGGCATCGCGTTGGAAATTCAAAGGATGGCAACTCTGCGCCACCGCCGTCGCTTCATTTGCTTTGGGATCGCTCATCACAGCCCACTTGACTCATGTGCCAGAGGTGAATGCCGATAGCAATCGCGTTTTCGAGCTGATGGTCTATCACACGGCACCAGGCAAAGTGCCTGCGCTTGAATCTATCTTTAGGGATTTGTCGAAACTACAGACCAAACACGGACTCAACGTCATTGGCTACTGGGTGCCGAGCGACGAGTCCCCCGCTTGGAAGGACACGTTTGTCTACCTTATCGCCCATCCAAGCCAGGACGATGCGAGAAAGAACTGGGCCGCACTTCACGCCGACCCCGCATTTCTCCCGTACCGAACTGCGGCCATGCCGCTGATCGAACAGGTAAACGGAGCGTTCCACGTCGACCAAGTATTCATGCATCCAACGGACTTCTCGGAAATGAAGTAGAACAAACGCCGTAAAGAGGCTGATCGCAAGGAGCGATGAGTCTTTTGAGTTCCGGTCGGATCACCGTCCATCCGGAAGTAACCCCTCCCTAAAGGAGTAAGGTGCGGATTGGCGACAAACTATGCACAACACCACACATGGACTCTGCGGCTTTTACGGGGAAGTAATCTATCAGCTGTGCTCAACCTTCCGTCAGTCAGCGCTTTGTCCCGCTTGCGATAGTTGAAGTTCACTCCTGTCGAAGAGCCTGCATTGGTTCCACCGCAGCAGCGCGACGAGCCGGAATCCAACTTGCCGCGAGTCCCACCAACACCAACAGCAACGCCGCCCCTGCAAAAACAACCAGATCGTTTGCCTTCAGCCCATAAAGCAACGACTGCACAAGCCGCGCCGCAAAAATCGACGCCCCGATGCCGCATGCAACTCCCGCCGCCGAAATCCACGTTCCCTCGCGCAGCACCATCGCCAATACCTGCCGCGGCCGCGCGCCCAGCGCCATCCGGATCCCGATCTCGCTTGTCCGTTGCGCCACGGAGTAAGCCATCACGCCATACACGCCCACGCATGCCAACACCAGCGCCAACATGCCGAACGATGCCGTCAGGGCAGCAATAATCCGCTCCTGCTGCATCGACGCGTCAATCTGCCCCTGCTGTGTGCGGACATCCTGCAGCGGCAAATCCGGATCGATGGACTGCACCGCCTTGCGGAGCGACGGTACGATTGCCCCCGGACTCAGGCTCGTTCGTATTTCATATGTCGCCCCAAAATCGAGGTTCGGCGACTGCAGGTACGGCTGATAGAACACGCCGCTCGGGTCCTCCTTGAGCGACCAGTACCGCGTGTCGCCGCACACGCCTATCACTTCAATCACGTCGCCCGGCTTGCCTTCCCGCGGATGGAAATGCGCAATGAAATGCTTGCCAATCGGGTTCTGCCCCGGAAATGCCCGGCGTGCCAGGCTCTCGCTTAGAATGCCCACCTTCGGCGCCGCTGCTACGTCGTTCGCAGTGAAGTCCCGTCCCGCCAGGATCGGAATTCCCATGGTGCGAAAGAATCCCGCGCCCACCGCGTTATTCCACGCCGACTGATCCTTGCCCGGTTCGATCCGTTCTCCCTCCGGCAGAAAGCTCGTGTTTTCCATGCTGTCCGAGATGTAAGCCACCTCCGATAGCGTCACCGCGTCCACCCCCGGCAGCACCCTCAACCGCTCTTCAATCCTGCGGTGCAGATCCAGGTCTTTCGGCGCGGGATACCGCGACCCTGGCTGTTCAATCGCAAAAATCACCAGATGATCGGTCCTGAATCCCGGATTCACGCGCGCCAGATTCCACAGCGTCCCGACAAACAGAAACGCGCCAATCACCAGCAGCGTCGACAACATCACTTGAAACCCGACGATAGCCTTCCCGCCAAGTCCTCTGCGCCGCCGCGTGCTTGTGCGTGTAGCCGACTTCAACAAGGCTCCCACATCGCCGCGCGTTGCCAGCCACGCCGGCACAATCCCGAACAGCAGCCCGCTCGCGACCGTGATTCCGCCCGTGAACAAAAGCACCACCCAGTCCAGCGGCATCGTAAAGTCCGATGGCTTCCAGGGATTCGCGAGCAAAGCAGGCAAGATGCGGCAACCGGCAAACGCCAGCGCTACACCGACGATCCCGCCCAGGGCGGAGAGCAGCAGACTCTCTGTCAGCACGCCGCGCAAAACCCGCGCACGTCCTGCTCCCAGCGCCATCCGCATTCCAATCTCGCGCTGCCTCGCCGTTGACCGCGCCAGCAGCAGGCTCGCGATATTCGAGCAGGCCAGCAGCAGCACCAGGGCCACAAGCCCCATTAGTACGCTCACCGGCCTCGCAAACGTCTGCTTCGACACAAACAGTCCGCGGCTTCCGCCCTGCACATCCAGCCTCGGCATTGTCCTGTTCGCGCCTGGCTGCAGGTTCGCGCGCACCAGCGCTGTCAGGGGCGCATCCAGGGCCGCCTGCACCGCCGCATCCGGGATCCCTGGCTTCGCCCGGCCCATGATGTTCAGCCACCACACGTCCGGACTCGAATCCCCAATCAGCGATCCTTTTCTGCCCCACGGCGCCACAAGCGGTTGCGCGCTCAGAGGAATAAAAAAGTCCTGGTCTGATTGTGCGCCTTTGGCGCCCGTGAATCCCTGCGGCGTCACACCGATAATCGTCACCGGAACCATGTTCAACTTGACCGTGCGTCCGAGCACCTGCGGCGATGACCCAAACGCCCGTGCCCACAGCCCTGCGCTGATGAGTGCAACCGGCGGCGCGCCAGCGCGGTCATCCGGCGCCTGCACCGGGCGGCCTAGCTCCGGCTGCACGTCCATCTGGTCGAAAAAATTCCCGCTTACCGCCTCCACCTGCACAACCTGCGCATTTCCTTCGATCGTCGCGTTCACGGTTCCCAGGTCCTTGAACGCGAACAGATCCTCGAGCACGCGGTTGTCGCGACGCAGTTCCTCGAATGCCGGATAGGAAAACGAGGTGCCGCCCAGCCCGCCCGAACCAGGATCCGGAATGCCCCAGATAGTGTTGACTGCAACATTCCTGTCTCCGTGCCAGTGCAGCAGCCGGAGCTGGTCGGCATGTGGCACCTCGAGCCGTTCGAGCAACACGTGCTTCATCACCGAGAAGATCGTCGTGTTTGCGCCGATGGCCAGCGCCAGTGATGTCGCCGCGATTGCCGTAAACCCCCAGCTTCTGCGCAGGATCCGCGCCGCATAACGCACGTCTTGCGCCGCACTCTCAATCAGCGGCAAACTTTTCTCGGCGTGATATTGCTCGCGAATCGCCCCGGCGGCGCCGAATTTCAACACCGCCTGCCGCCGCGCCTCCTCTGGCGACATCCCCAACCGCACGTTTTCCTCAGTCAGGCGGATGAGGTGCTGTTCCATCTCTTCCAGAAACCGCTCTTGCCCGCTCTGCCGCGAGACCAGGTTCCGAATGCGCCAGGCCAACCGTCTCAGGCGTTTCATAGCGGCGACTCCGCATTGATTGCCAGGAACCGCGCGATGATATCTGCCGTCTGTTGCCAGTTCGCCAACTCGGCCTGCAACTGCTTGCGCCCCACTCGCGTCAGCCTGTAAAAGCGCGCCCGCCGATTGTTCTCTGAAGGCCCCCACTCCGACACGATCGCACCCTCCTGCTCCAACCTGAGAAGCAGTGGATACAAAGTTCCCTGGTTAAGCGCCAACTGCTCTCCGCTGATCTGCTCCACACGCCGCGCAATCCCAAAGCCGTGCTGCGGCCCCAGCACATCCAGAGTCTTTAGGACCATCAAGGCCAGCGTGCCTTGCGGTATTTCTGCTCGTCTTCTCATAGCTTCGACCTTTTGGTTACCAACACGAAGCATGACACGCTACCTTTTGGAAAGCAACAGGAAACTGATACGCTCCGCGGAGAAGGCTCTGGTCGTAGCCAAAAAAACATCATTTCAGAAGAGTGGCGTTTGGAACGCGCGCGCGATCCTGTCCGTTGATGCCAAATCGCCAAAGCGCTCGTCGACTGCTGATTACTCCCGGAATGTCGGCTTCTCGAGCGTTTTCTGAGGCTTCGGCGCGGCTCCGAGCGAATGACCGCCAACCCGGACATTATGGCTT
>PLST01000134.1 GCA_003164255.1 Acidobacteriaceae bacterium
TAGGATAGCCCTGCATCAGCCCTTCGCCGTCCACTTGCGTGTAGAGGAACGCGCTCACGAAGGGCGCCAGCTGCGGCATGGCATCGTCCGGTGGCAGCTCCACCTTGGCCTTCCATCCCTTCACAGCAATGCGGCCGTTCTTCGTATCGATTCCGGCCACCACGCGGTCCGCTCCCACGCTTGCGGCCAGTTCGGCGGCAAACTTGGTGCGCACGCCTCCAGCTTCAGTAAACAGTGCCGACCCGATGATCACGCGCTTCGCACCAGCATCGAGCACCTGTTGTGCACGCTCAATCGTGTGGATTCCGCCGCCCGCCTGCACGGGCAATCGCTTCGCAATCTGCGCGACGAGCTCCGAATTGTCGCCCTGCCGCATTGCCGCGTCCAGATCGATCAACTGCACCAGTGGAAATTTTGAAAATTTCTCGATCCAGTATTCAAAGTCGTCGAAGGCAAGACGCAGTTTCTCGCCCTGCACAAGCTGAACAATGCGCCCGCCCAGCAAATCAATTGAAGGAATCAGCATGGCAACCTCACAGACACGCCGGCCTTTGCCAGCTCTTCTTTGAGCGAACGCGCGCTCGAAATGCCGAAGTGAAAAATGCTCGCAGCGAGAGCAGCGTCTGCCCTGCCGCGTCCGAACACATCGGCGAAATGATCGACCGTTCCAGCGCCTCCCGAAGCAATCACCGGAATCCCGACCGCCTCGCTTACCGACGCAGTCAGTTCGCAATCGAATCCTGCGCGCGTACCATCCGAATCCATCGACGTCAGCAGAATCTCGCCGGCCCCGCGCTGTTCGGCCTCGCGCGCCCACTCCACCACGCGCCGTCCGGTCGGCTTGCGTCCGCCCTGAACAAAAACTTCTGCGTCACGCACCGGGTCTTTGGCCTTCGGGTCACGCCTTGCGTCAATCGCAACCACCACAGCCTGTGCGCCGAAGCTGCGGCCGATAGCATCAATGAGCATCGGGTCCTTGAGCGCTGCCGAGTTCACGCTTACCTTGTCGGCGCCGGCCTCAAACACCTGAGCTGCATCATCCGCAGTACGGATTCCTCCACCCACACAGAAGGGGACGAAGAGCTCGCGCGCGGTCCGCCGCACTGTATCGAGCAGCGTTTGCCGCCCCTCGTGGGTAGCCGTAATATCCAGCAGCACAATCTCGTCCGCGCCTTCGCGCGCATGCCGCGCCGCCTGGGTCGCGGGATCGCCCGCGTCCACCAGATCGACAAACTGCACGCCCTTCACAACACGTCCGCCGTGCACATCGAGGCACGCGATGATTCTCTTGGTAATCACTCGGCCTCCTTCGCCTGCATCTCCAGAAAATTGCTCAAAATCTTCAACCCTGTAGCGCCTGATTTTTCCGGATGAAATTGCACGCCCATCACATTCCCGCGCTCAACTGCCGCGGCGAATGGCTCGATGTAAGAGGTCGTTGCCGCTGTATCGCCCGTGACCGGCCCCTTGTACGAATGCGTGAAGTACACGTATTCGCCAGGCTCCACGCCCGCAAGCAATCGCGAGCCATTCTTCACTTCGAGCGAGTTCCAGCCCACGTGCGGCACCTTCTCTGAGCTTTCAGCAAACCGCGTACACGGCTCCGCGAAATGCCCAAGCCCCGGCTGTTGCGGGGCCTCGCTCGATCCCGCATAGAGCCACTGCATTCCGACGCAAATGCCGAGAAAAGGAACGCCCCGCGCAATCGCCGCGCGAATTGCGGCCGTCAACCCGGTCGCATCCAGGCGTTCGGTCGCCTGAAAGTGGCCTACACCCGGCAACACAATGCGCTCAGCCCGCTCGACGAGAGACAGATCGTCATCCGTCACAATCGGCTCAGCGCCCAAGTGCCGCAGCGCCTTCAGGACGCTGGTCAAATTACCCGCCTTGTAATCGATCACTAATACGCGCATTAAAGGAGTCCCTTTGTCGACGGCAGCATCTCGCCCAACTGCTTGTCGCGCGAGCAGGCCACTCGCAGCGCCCGGGCAAACGCCTTGAAAATCGCCTCGATCTTGTGATGATTTGAGCGGCCGTACATCGTCTTCACATGCACATTGGCCCGCGCACCACGCGCAAAGCCCTCAAAGAAGTCGGCAACCAATTCGGTCTGCAGGTCGCCCACCAGCCGCGTCCGCACCTTGGTGTCGACAGCGAATGCCGCGCGCCCGCTCATGTCTACGGCGGCAATTGCGAGCGTCTCGTCCATTGGCATCAGAAAATACCCGGCGCGAAGAATACCGCGCTTGTCACCGAGAGCGCGATCGAAGGCCTCGCCCAGCGCAATCCCCACGTCCTCCACGGTGTGATGCTGGTCCACATCGAGATCGCCGTCGCACTTGAGCTCAAGATTGAAGGCGCCATGACGTGTGAACAGTTCAAGCATGTGGTCAAAAAACCGAATGCCAGTGGAGACCTTGTACTGCCCGCTGCCTTCGATGGTGAGTTGAAGATCGATGCGGGTTTCAGCAGTGTGGCGCACCACAACAGCGGTGCGGCAGCCTTTGTCTCCAGCCTTAGTAGTCGGCGTCTTCTTCTTTGTCGTCATTGCTTGTCTCTTTCACCTCTGATCACGGCCAGCGAAGAATGCAGAGCGGGAATCGCCTGTCTCATCTGCTCGCGCGTTCCAATCGTGATGCGCACCAGTCCGTCGCATCCCGGATCGCTGGATCGGTCGCGGACCAGAACGCCCGCATCGCGCATCAGCCGCACGAACTCTTCATGCTTGGCACCAATTTCGACCAGAACAAAGTTCGCGCGGCTTGGCCAGCGCCTCACGCCGGCCACATCAAGAACGGCCTCGAACTCGCCGCGGGCCGTCAGCACTTCGCCCACGTACCAATCCAGATATTCCGTGTCATCGAGCGCGGGCGGCAGACAAGCCAGCGCCAGCGAGTTCACGCTATACGGCGACAGCACCCGCCGAACCCATCGCATCAGTTCCACCGGACCGGCGAGCAAGCCAAGCCGCAATCCGGCCAATCCGTAGGCCTTTGAGAATGTCCGCGCCACCACCAGGTTGGGTACCGTTCCCACCAGGTCCATCAACGTCTCGCCGTGGAAGTGGTAGTAGGCCTCATCTACCAGCAGCACAGCGTGGGGCGCGCGTTCGGCAAGCGCAAGCAGTTGCTCCCGCGTCGCCACCGAACCCGCCGGGCTGTTGGGATTAGCGATAGCGATGATCTTGGTGCGCGGCGTAATCGCAGCCAGCAGCCGCTCGAATGGAAACGCTAGATCTTCGGCAGCCTGAACAGCAACGATGCGCGCATCGGTCGCCGACGCATACACCTCGTACATCGTGTACGTCGGCACAGGCAGCAAAAGCTCGTCGCCCGCTTCAAGAAACGTCTCGAACAAAACGTGAATTGCCTCGTCCACGCCGTTGGTCAGCGCCAACTGCTCTGCCTTTACGCCAACGTGCGCGGCCACAATCGCTTCTACCGGTTCGCGCTCCGGATAGCGCGTGAGCGCGCCGGCAGAGATCTGTCCGAGCACGTCGCGCACCTTCGGCGAGCACGCGAGCGTGTTCTCGTTGAAGTCAAGTCGCAGCGCATCGCGGCAACCGAGCGGCGGGTGATACTCCTTCATCGCCTGCACGCGCACGCGTGGTGCGGGGTTCTGCGTCTTCACAGCATCAGCCACGAGACCTCCTTTGCCGGCGCCTGGCTCTCACCTTCTGCGACGCAAGCCGCGTCTGCCGCCCCGCAGGTGTGAGCCGCACGCGAATCGCTTCCGCATGCCCAACCAGCCCTTCCGCCACTGCAAGCAGTGCCGCCTTCGGGCCAAGCGCACGAATTCCTTCGATTGAATACTCTTGAACGGTGATCAGCTTCACAAAGTCATACACGCTCAACCCGCCGCGTACACGCGCCATGCCGCCTGTCGGCAGCGTGTGATTGGGACCGGAGATGTAGTCGCCCATTGGCTGCGCAGACCAGCGCCCAACGAACACCGATCCCGCGTTCTCGATCCATTTCAAATCGGTTCTCGCATCCACGGTCAGGTGCTCCGGCGCAAGCTTGTTAGTGATCGCGCGCGCCTCTTCCACACTTCTCGCAACAATCACCAATCCATTTCGATCAAGCGCCTCGCGAGCCACAGCATTTTCCCGGCTGCGGACTTTTGCCTCCGCTATGACTGCTTGTGCGAGATCCCTGCGTGTGGTGATGAAGATTGCCAACGCTTCGGGATCGTGCTCAGCCTGCGCCACAAGGTCTGAAGCGATATCCCGCGCATGGCCGTTTTCACTGGTGACCACAATCTCCGTCGGCCCTGCCAGCATGTCGATGGCGCAATCGAAGGCCACCAGCCGCTTTGCAGCCGTGACATACAAGTTGCCCGGTCCCACGATCTTGTCTACGCGCGGCACGGTTGGGGTTCCGTAGGCTAGCGCGGCCACAGCGTGTGCGCCGCCCAGCCGGTAGAACTCTTTCACGCCAAGTAAATGCGCGGCGGCCAGCGTTTCAAGCGCGGGCTTTGGAGAGACGGCAACAATGCGCTTGACGCCCGCCACCTGCGCGGGAATCGCCGTCATCAGCAGCGTTGAAGGTAGCGGATGCCTGCCGCTTGGCACGTAGCAACCCACGGACCCAAGCGGCCGCACAAGTTGGCCGGTGCTCAAACCCCGGAGCGGAGACGAACTCCACGAAGCCGGCATCTGCTTCCTGGCAAACGTACGAATCTGCTTCGCGGCCGTCGACAGAGCATCGCGCAACTCCGGGCTAACCGACTTCCACGCCGCGGCCATCTCCTGCTCGGTCACCCGCACACAATCAGCGCCTGCCAGGCCATCAAATTGCGCAGCGTACTTGAGCAGCGCACGATCGCCTCGGCTGCGCACATCGGTCACAATGCGTCGGACAGTTGGCAGCACAGTGTCCAGTGCCGCCCCACCGCGCCGTTCCAGCGCGGCAAGGACTTCATGCGTCTGTGCCGCGCCCCGTCCTCTTGTACTGATCAGCTTCATCGTTCCCTCAGGGGCTAACGCCCATATCGTTCTCCAAAAATGCGCTTGCGCAACATTGGTTCAGGGCAAAGGTTGTGCGCTCAACTGAGTAAGCCAGTTCTTCTTTTGTTCTTTGAGCAGGTCGTCCACCTCCATAGGGTGGATGTCCTCATCGATTCCGACGAGGATCTCATATTCAAAAGCCGACTCGCCTTGCTCGTTCCATTCATCCTGTAGAGATCTTTCACGGTGCAATCCATTGCGCAGGGTAAACCAGCTCCCGTTCTTTGTGGCGTCGAGATTCCGCGAAACCCCAACCCAGACGCGTGCAGTGGCGGTGCAGCGGATGGCATACGCCCCGAGAAGCGGCTTCCGTTCCTTGTACTGCCTGATGGCTTCTTTTCTCGATTCCTTTGAAGGCATTTCAATCCCTCATTCCTTGAATCCGGGTTGCGTGCGTGGCACCAGTCCTTCGGTCAATAAAGGCGGGGCAAAGACCTGTGACAAGGCTTACACCCGCACCATAC
Source organism: Acidobacteriaceae bacterium (assembly GCA_003164255.1). Taxonomy (GTDB): domain Bacteria; phylum Acidobacteriota; class Terriglobia; order Terriglobales; family Acidobacteriaceae; genus Telmatobacter. The sequence goes on from PLST01000134.1 coordinate 5,473, forward strand.
TTACAGCACGACCTTGTTCAGGGGATACTCAACAATGCCTGTTGCCCGCGCGGCCTTAAGCCGAGGAATCACGTCGCGAGCCGTACGCTCATCCACAATCGTGTTCACTGCAACCCACTCCGAGTTGCTCAACTGCGAAATGGTCGGCGAGTTCAACGCAGGCAAAACCGCCAGCGCCGCTTCCAGGTCAGAGCGCTTTACGTTCAGCATCAGCCCCACCTGCGATTGCGCATCGATTGCCCCACGCAGCATCAGGGCGATCTGTTCCAGCTTCTCGCGCTTCCAAGGATCAGCCATTGCCTTCTTGCCTGCGATCAGGTGCGTCTCGCTCTCCATCACTGTGTCGATGATCTTCAGATGATTGGCCTTCAGCGAGCTTCCCGTCTCAGTCACCTCGACAATGGCGTCGGCCAGCATCGGCGGCTTCACTTCGGTTGCGCCCCAGCTGAACTCCACCTTGACATTCACGCCCTTTGAGGCGAAGTAGCGCTTGCTCACTTCCACCAGTTCGGTTGCGATGATTTTGCCTTCCAGATCTTCGGCCTTCTCAAAGCCGCTGCCTTCGGGCACGGCGAGAACCCAGCGCACCTTTCGGCGGCTCTGCTTGGCATAGGTCAGCGTGGTCACGCTGGCCACATCGAGTCCGCTCTCCACGACCCAGTCAATGCCCGTCAATCCCGCATCGAGCACGCCGTGGTCAACATAGCGCGCCATCTCCTGGGCGCGGATCAGCATGCACTCAATTTCGCCGTCGTCGATCGACGGAAAATAAGAACGCCCGTCCGCGTAGATATTCCATCCCGCGCGCTTGAACAATGCGATAGTCGCGTCCTGCAAGCTGCCTTTGGGAATGCCGAGTCTCAGTTTATTAGCCACGTGCGGCCTCCGTTTCCTTGTCGAGTGCAAGCGCCTTGGTAAAGCAGCTTACCGTGCCCTCGTGGCACACCAGCCCGTCGCCTTCAACTACCACGCGGAAAAGCAGCGTGTCGTTGTCACAGTCGGTCGCGGCTGAAACCACGCGCAGACGATTACCGCTCGTCTCGCCTTTCATCCAGAGCTTCTGGCGCGTTCGGCTCCAGAAGGTTACAAATCCGCTCTCCAGCGTCTTGGCATAGCTGACGGGATTCAAGAAACCCAGCATCAGCACTTCTCCGGTATTCGCATCCTGCACGATCCCGGGTACAAGCCCATCCATCTTTTCAAAATCGATTGCCGCGTTTTCGCTGCCCATCTTCATCCTGTCTCTTTTCCTCAGATTGGTGCTTCAAGACACTAAAAAACCCGCTGGCGTCTGTCGCCGGCGGGCTGGTACTTATTTTGAGATCTCTCTGGCCTTGTTACTTCGGGCCATAGCAGTCCGCCGGCATGGGGGTCCCATGATGATGGTGGTGACCATGATGGCGGGCGCTCTGCATCTGTTACAAAGCTAAAGGCAATGCCCCTTGGGTGTCAACCGCAACCTTGCGGCGGCGAAGCAAAGCTTCAGCGCGCACTCCAGCTTTCGTCATGCGGCAGGGGCGGGGGTACTCTTTTTCTGCAGCAGATCAATTGCATGGCCGTACAGACGGTTTCGCACGTCGAATCGCTCTGAAGCGCGCGTGATGAAGCGTATTTGCACGTCGGTTCCGCTACCTGTCGGGCGCAGACTCACCATGGGAGCGGCACTGAAGCGGCTCAGGCTGTCGCCGTGTGTCCCGCGTTTCCATTCGCTTTCCGCAAGGCGGGAGTCTGCTTCTGTTTCCTTTTGAGCCGCCTCGTGAATCTTGTCGACCAGTTCACTTACGTTCTCATCCGCGGGTACGCTTATTGTGATGTCGTCCCACATCCACTGGCCAGCCGTGGAGAAGTTGAAGTACTGGCCTTTGATGGCGAAGCTGTTCAGGAACGAGATGCGACGGCCGGTCGGATAACCCTGGCCGGCCAGGCCGCCCGTTTCAAGAAGCGTTGTGCTCAGCAGGCCAATCTCAATGGCTTCGCCGCCTACGCCATTAATCTCCACCCAGTCTCCGATGCGAAGGCCGTTTTTCCCCATCAGGATGAACCAGCCGAAAAACGCCAGAATATAGTCTTGCAGCGCGATGGTGAGTGCAGCGGTGGCCAGGCCCAGGATGGTTGGAGTTTGCTGAGGCGTACCGAAGATGACCAGCAGGATAAGAACACCGCCCAGCACCTGCACACCCAGCCGCACAATGGTGCGCAGCGTCTCCATCTGCCTTCGGTCCATTTTAGGATTGGACATCAGGCGTTGCGCCAGAGCATCGCAGAGCACCACGGCAATCAGGATGAAGACGATCCATGTAAATGAACCGAGAATCAGGTGCTGGATAATGCCGTGTTGCCGTTCCACCTGCGCGCCCCATTGACCGTAGACCTTGGCGAGCTGTTGCTCTGTCTGAATTCGATCGTCGTCGATACTCAGAATCTGCCGTTCCTTGCTTCGGTTTTTCAGATAGGCAAGCCGGGCGGTTTGATTGGGCGCTTGATCTGGCGTTTGCCCCGCCGTCCCGCTTCCGCCAGATGACTTTGCGTTTGCCGATGCTTCAAGAGCATTGTGTTCCGAGGTTAGCGTGCGAGCGCCGCTCTGTGCGTCTGCAATTGCCTGTTGGATCAGGCCGGAGCGTTGACGCTGATCAAACCAGGCCTTGATCAGCGCAGCCATCGTTCGGTATCGCCCCACCGAGATCACGGCCACCTGCGCATCGCCCTGAGTTTCGGTGTCGTATTTTTTCATCGACGCTTCGTGCGCTGCCAGCTCGGCTTGAATCTGGGCGCTCTGGTCGCCTGAGGCGCGCTGCAGGTCTTGCTGGGCGTCGGCAAGTTCGTCTGAATCCAATCCAAGTTGTGCTTTCGCCACTTCAAGATCATCGTCGGGCGCGGTGTCATTCTTCGCCGCGCCCGCGGCCGGTGGCTTGGGCGACAGGCTTTCCACCTGCGCCTGGTCCTGCTTCACAAGTTGCTGGAGTTGGGCGACCTTCTGCGAGAGAGCCAGGGCATCTCCGCTGAGGGTTCGGTGAGCGGTGGCAAGACCAGCCTGCCGCAAAGCAGCAGCAAATGCCTGATCGACCTCGTGATCGGCAAGCCTCTCGGCCTCGCGCGCATACTCCACCTCTTCTGCGCTGACTGCGAGCGGCCGAAGAGCCTGGGCTGTCTGCCAGGGTAGCAAGTCCACAAGCGGCTGCTTGACGGTTTCGGTACCGGGAACGACCGACTTTTCGCTCAGAAACGGGAGGTGTGCCATCGAGCCGTGCGTTGCAATCGAAAGCGCAATGCACATGGCGAGCACAGCAAGCAACGGGATCAGGAAACCAAGCTGTGTCTTGTTAAAGATCCGCGAGCCTGTCGAACCGTCACGGACGGGAGCAATCGGGGGAATTGCCATAGTTGTATTGTTGCAGAAACGGCCTCAGCGTTTGCCTGAACAGAAAACTTGTTCGAGCGCCTGCCCGCCGGTTTGCCACCAGGCCGACCTGCGTCAGAGAATGGAGCCGTGCACGGAATGATCCGATCGGCCGCACTTGCGTTGCTGCTGCTGGGCGCCTGCGGGCCAATCCCGGCCCAGAATCAGGACCGCGATACGCGCGGCGTGCCCGCAACATCGGAGAAAGCCCCCCCACCCGAAGACCGCGTCGATATCAATCACGCCAGTCTGAATGCGCTCCTCAAGGTTCCCGGCATGACGCCCAGCTGGGCCGGGCGCATTGTGCATTTCAGGCCGTACCGCTCCAAAGCTGATCTGCTCGAAAACGGCATCGTCACGTCTGAGGTCTACGCAAGGATCAAGGATTACATCATCGCCCATCGCGACCAGCAATAACAGGGGCTAAGCCTGCTCTTCAACATGGCTGTCGCGTCTCAGCAGTCCGCTCAAAATCACGTACAGCACTGGAATGAATACCAGGTTCAGCACGGTGGACAGCAACATGCCGCCCACGATGGTCGTTCCTACCGAACGGCGTCCCAGGGCTCCGGCTCCGGTGGCGAACACCAGCGGCAGAACGCCAAGAATGAACGCGAATGAGGTCATAAGAATCGGCCGCAGTCGCAACTCGGCCGCTTCAATGGCGGCTTCTGCAATGGACCGCCCCTTGCGGCGCATCTGCTCGGCAAACTCAACAATCAGAATGGAGTTCTTTGCCGACAGGCCGATCAGCATGACCAGACCGATCTGGCAATAGACGTCGTTTGAAAGCCCGCGCAGCGATACAAGACCAAGCGCTCCCAGAATGGCCATCGGCACCGCCAGAAGGATGATGAACGGTAGCGCAAAGCTCTCGTACTGGGCTGAAAGAGTCAGATACACCACCAGGAGTCCCAGGCCGAAGATGATCATCGTCTTGCCGCTCGATTCGATTTCGTCCAGCGTCAAACCGGTCCACTGGTAGGTCATTCCCGGCATCATGAGAGGCTTGGCGAGCGAATCCATGGCCGTAAGCCCCTCGCCCGAACTGTAGCCAGGTGCGGGCGAGCCATCAATCTCAACTGAGCGGAAGAGATTGTAGTGCGAAATGACCGGCGGCCCTGAGCTACCCTGGACCGTTACCAGATTGTCCAGCGGAACCATCTCGCCGGAATCCGAGCGCACGTAGTAACTGTGCAACTCGCCTGCCGTCATGCGGAACGGCTGATCGGCCTGGACAAACACGCGATAGGTGCGGTTGTTGTAGTCGAAGTCGTTGATGTATTCCGAGCCCATGAACACGCTGAGAGTATTGGTGATCTGTGAAAGCGGAATTCCCATGGTCTTGGCTTTTTCGCGGTCAATCGTCACCAGTTCCTGCGGATCGTTGGCGGAGAACTGAGTCAGCAACCCGGTCAGGTCTTTGCGCGTGCGACTCGCGCCCACAATCATGTGCGCCACGCGGTCCAGGTCGCCCAGCGTGTTGCCGCCCTTGTCCTGCAGCATGAACTGGAATCCGCCAAAGCTTCCCACGCCCTGCACCGCCGGCGGTTGGAACATGGCCACCAGTCCGCCGTTGGGAGCAAACATCAACATCTGCAGCTTGGGTCCAAGTTCGGCAAGGATGTCGGCCGCGCCGTGGCCTTTGGCTCGCCTTTGATCCGCGGGCAGAAGTTTAACAAACATCATTCCAGTGTTTGAGGCACTCCCGGCAAAACTGAAGCCGATAATGGCGAAGGCTCCGTTCACATCCGGGTCCTGCCCGATGATGTACTCGGCGCGCTCTGCAAGCGACTTCGTATAAGTTAGCGATGAACCTGGAGGCGCCTGGATGATGACCATCAAGGTGCCCTGATCTTCCTGGGGAATGAATCCGGTGGGCACATGCTGATAGATCCATGCCGTCGCGCCCAGTCCCGCAAAAAAGACAATCAGGAGCAGGTACCGTAACCGGAGCGCCACATGAATCAGCTTCGCGTAGGTCTTGGCCAGCCAGGTTACAGCGGCATCCGCTCCATGAATGAAAGCTGCAAAAGCGCGCGACACCGGCCGGATGTGCAAGAAGTCAAGCTGGCGGGGCCGTTCCTCTTCTCCACGAAGGAACATGGCCGAAAGCGCCGGCGAGAGAGTGAGCGCGTTGAATGCCGAAATGGCAATCGAAAACGCGATGGTGAGAGAAAACTGCCGATAAAGAATGCCGGTGGTTCCGGGGAAGAAGGAAACCGGCACAAACACGGCAATCAGCACCAGCGACGTGGCGATAACGGCGCTGGTCACCTCGCTCATGGCTCTCGACGTGGCCTCATGCGGGTCGGAGTGTTCCATGGCAATGTGCCGCTGCACATTCTCAATCACCACAATGGCGTCATCGACCACCAGACCCGTGGCCAGCGTAATGCCGAAGAGGGTGAGCGAGTTGATTGAAAACCCAAAGAGCTTGATGAACATCATGGTGCCGATCAGCGACACCGGAATGGTCACGGCGGGAATAATCGTCGCACGCCAGTCAAGCAGGAAAAGGAAGATCACCGCGATGACGATCGCGACCGCCATCGCCAGCGTGATCATCACTTCGCGGATGGAGTCGCCCACCACCGTGGTCTGGTCGAAGGCAATGGCATACTGCAATCCCGGAGGAAAGCTCTTGGCCAGCTCCGCGAGTGTGGCCTTGGCCGCCTTGTCCACTTCGAGCGCGTTGGCATTCGACAGCTGTTCCACGCCAATGCCCAGAGCCTCATGCCCCTGGTACTCCAGCATCGAACTGTAATCTTCCGCGCCCACCGCCGCGTGGCCCACATCGCTCAGCAGTACCAGCCCGTTGGCTGAATCCTTCACAATAATGTTGTTGAATTCTTCAGGGCTGCTGAG
>PLST01000032.1:0-1352 GCA_003164255.1 Acidobacteriaceae bacterium
TGCTGTTGAAGAGATTGAAGGCGCTCACAGCGCCAACGCACACGAAGTAAAACAGTGTGCGCTCGACCCCGAGGTAGGTGAGAGGCTTATGCAGGCTCTTGAAGACTCGATTTGTGCGAGCATTTTGATTGTTCTGTTCCGACATATAGGCCCCTCAATCCGCGCTGTGAATGGTGAAGAGTTGCAAGGAAGGACGGGATTCTCTATACACCCCAAAGCCAGGTCAAGACGTTTGCCGCAAGGACGGCAATGCCTGTTCCGGCAGCAACACCGGCGAGCGCCTTCTTCGCTCCCGGCTCACCGTGTGCGAAGCCATAGCCGCCGATCACAATCGCAACAAGACTTGCGACCTTTGCGATGGTTCCGGTGAAGAGGGTTTGAATTGAAGTGAAGCCCGTGTCGAAGGGTGAGCCGCCTTGGGCAAGAGCGGCGATTGGGAAGGCCAAGCATACGGCTGGAATCAGGGTGGACAGGCGCATCCACTTGTGAGATGCCTGGGCCGTCTTCAACAAATTCAAGATTCGGATTTTGCGGGACATTGTCTCCTCCAGCGACTGTGCTTCAGCCGCGATATTCCGGAGACTAGGCGCGATTATTCTTCGCGTCCAATACTTCTTACCTATGGCAGTTTTCTTGAAAGTTGTCGCTGCCATAGGCGCAAGCGATGGCAGATTTGCGCATCAACCGAACAGTGGAAGGGTCCGTTTTGCTGCACTGGGGCGAACCGAAAGCGGTGGCTTCGCGGGAGGCAAGTGCGCTTGCATTCGCAGTCTCTTTTTCAGCTCCCGCAACAATGCCGGAATGGTCCGCTGCGTCGGAAACTTCTTCGAAATCAAAACGCTCTCGACCATCCAATTCACGCCCGCAACCGGACGGGTAACGATCCCGTCCTCAACTTCCCAGCCTTCGCTGATCAATGCGTGGCCATACCCTGATTTCACCATCCACTGGATGTCATGAGGGCTTCCAGTTGTGCTCGCCACTTCCGGGTGAACGCCGACCTCACTCAACATCTCTATCAATCGGCGATGCGCCTCCGGGTGCTGTCTCGGTTCACGAAAGATTGTGAGCTTCTTTCCGAGAGCCGATGGTGCTATCTCGTCATGCTTGGCTGCTGGATCATTTGATTTCATGCAAACCACAAGGCGATCTTGCGCGAGTGGCTGCATATTCAGGCCCATTCCTTCTGCGGGCAGAGTCACCAATGCCGCATCGATGAGGCCTCGTTCAACCAGGGAAAGAAGCTCCACATGGTCGCCACTCTTTGGCATGATTTCGGAGTCCGGAAACAGGTCGGTATGAGCGCCGCAGACCATCTGCAACAGGGCTCGGTCAACGAACGGAGAGAACCC
>PLST01000032.1:1381-2593 GCA_003164255.1 Acidobacteriaceae bacterium
GATTCCTCCATGGATTTGAGCTGGGCGCTGAGGGATGGTTGCGCGACAAATAGGCGCTTGGCAGCGCGGGTAATATTCTGCTCTTCGGCAACGGCAATCAAATATCTGAAATGCCGGAATTCGAGTAGATCTGACATGCTATGACGCTCCACAGTTCGATTGGTGAAGCTCGGCGATTGGTCCAGGACCACAAGCGTGTCAGTGTTCCCCCTCCATGGGGGATACAGATTATGACGGGCAGGAACCAAGAAAGTCAACAGCAGCAATAATTTAAGTTCCTTTTGCCGGTAATTCGCTGCCATAGGCGGCAGCTATGCCGACCTGGAAATTGCCATAGTTGAGAAGTATTGGACAACCCCCGCGACGCCCTCCACTCTAAAAGAGTCCTGTATCGCATCGCAATCAATCGCGTCCATTGCAGGCTCACCAGAGAGAACTTGAAGAGGCCTAGACAATGGCTGTAGTGACAGCAACGAGTTTCCCCAAATCGAAATCGGAGTTGCCAATGGCAGGCGAAAACGTCACCGAGAAAAAGCGTCCGGGGAGGGTCACAATCGCTCCCGAAGAGAAGTTCCTGGTCGGAAGAGTGGAAGCGGCAGACATGCTCTCAATCAGCCCAAGGGCGCTTGACTACCTTGTCGCCAATAAGCTGTTGACTGCTCGCCGAATCGGTACGCGGGTACTGATTCCTGTCGNNAGCCTCCGCGCCAGCCGCGTGATGGTGCCATGCAACAGCCCTTCTGCTTCAAGTTCACTCTGGATGGTCGCGGCTTGATCTGGAAGCGAAGCGGCCATTGCTCGGATGCGCTCGATAAGCCAGTCTTCTTGCAGGCGCAAATCGACCGCAAACTTTTTCCAATTCCGAAGGCCTATATATCTCAGCCGGTATTCGCCGCCGATTTTCATGGCCAACTTTACTTTCTGTACGTCAACCGTCTGGTACGGCAGAATGCTTGCCAAATCGTAGAGGGGCGCGAGTCGTACCGCACCACCGCCGCCCAGCAGCAGAGCATAGTTCTTCGCATGAGCATCCGTCCCGGCGATGAGCCAATTGAAGATGTTTGCATCCACAAACGACTGCACATCTTCTTCCGGATTGCTCGACTGCTGCCTCAACAGTTCCGCAATCGTGCGCGCTCCTGGCCCACCATCGCTCTCATACTTGCGCGTGGGATGAAGGCCGAGAGCCTGGCACATATCTTCTTGGTGGAT